>CP102260.1:2582500-2762500 GCA_025146925.1 [Bacteroides] pectinophilus
AGAAGTTGCAAGCTCCCAATACAGAATCTTCCATCTGCCATCGTCATCTTTTCTCATCTTATAGCTGTGGTATGCATTATTAAGGCTGTTGCCCTCTCTCACAAAATAAAGAACCGTACCTATTGCATATGATTTGCCCGCAATAGTCTTATATTCAAAATTAACAGAACTGTCAACCTTATAATCTGACACATATCTTCCAAGCGACCTGTAATTATCTACATCAGCCTTGAGGGCATCAATATACTCCTGATCCGTCTGCTTTCCCTTAAGTTCATTATCAAAAAGCTTACGTGCCTGCATTCCCAGCTTTTCAACCTGTTCGTCAGTTGTGCCGGATGCATAAAATGCCTGTGTTATACGGGCATAAAGCTTAAGCACGTCCCTAGGTGATTCAGGATAATTATTATCAATATCAAGCGTTACAAGCTCCGCTGCTGATGAATTGCCTGATGTCGCAACAGTATTCTCCTGCTTGCCTGAATCTGAGTTACGGTTGGAAAGATAATAATAGTATCCGAGAACAAGTGCAGCCATGATAACCACAAGTACTATCGTTTTAACGTGTTTTTTCATACAAACCTCCGTTCTGCAGGATCGAATCCTGCACAAATCCTGCGTATGTCCGAATATTATTCCTGTTCAAAACCAAGCTCTACGGACAATCCGTCCTTGCCTGCTCTTGTGGCAGGAAATATATCGGTTGCGCTGCGTATATATTCTTTCGGTCTGACAAGAGACGGACTGTAATGTGTAAGCCACATCTGCTTCACTCCCGCTTCCTTTGCGAGCTTTGCCGCCTCTGAGAATGTCATATGCTTATATTTGCGTGCATTGCCGTCTTTGTCATTATCTCCGTACATTCCCTCACATATGAACAGATCCGCACCCGATGCATTCTCCGCAATAGCTTTCACAGGTCTTGAATCAGTACAGTACGTTACTTTAATTCCTTTTCTTGACTCTCCCATTACCATGTCAGGCGTATATACATTTCCATCTGATTCAACCGTCTGTCCATGCTGGAGTCTGTTCCAGCAGCTCTTTGGTATTCCTCTTGCTACTGCCTGTTCAACATTGAATCTTCCGGTCCTTGCTATGCTTACCGAGTAGCCATAGCATGTAACGGCATGATTAACCTTAAATGCATCGATTATATATCCGCTGAGTTCAAAATGCTCCTGTGGATTCTCAAGCTCGATACATCTGATCTCAAACGGCAGTTCAGGCGCAATAACTCTCAGGGCATTCACGACTTTGGTAAGCCCCTTTGGACCTATTATAGTCAAAGGCTCCGTCCTGTCAGCATTGCCCATGGTCAGCAGCAGTCCCGGAAGACCGCTTATGTGATCCGCATGAAAATGTGTAATGCACAGAATATCAATAGGTTTAAAGCTCCAGCCTTTCTCTTTTACCGCCACCTGCGTTCCCTCACCGCAGTCTATCAGAAGACTGCTGCCGTTGTACCGCAGCATAAGCGATGTGAGCCACCTTCCCGGAAGTGGCATCATTCCGCTCGTTCCGAGCAAACATACATCAAGCATCATTACTCCTTCATTCTTATAATATCTTAGACATTACATATGCGTCTTCTACCGGCTTTTCGTAGAAATTCTTTCTCACTCCTATATTGTGGAAGCCTTCTGTCTCATACAGATGCTTTGCAGCCTCATTACCTGCGCGTACTTCGAGGAAGAATATATTAACATTCTTTTCAAGTCCGCGTTTTACAAGTTCCTGCATAAGCGCACGCGCAATGCCATTCTTTCTGTAATGTTCATCAACTGCGACATTGACTATATTTCCTTCTCCGAGTACCGTCCACATACCGCAGTATCCGGCAATTCTGCCGTCTGTTTCGCATACAATATAAACATTGTCAGGTGTATTCATCGCATCCTGAAGTGATTTTCTTGACCACGGAATTGAAAAAATGCTTTTCTCGATTGCCGAAACCTCATCAAGATCTCTCTCTTCCATCTGCCTTATAGTCCAGTCCATCTATGCCTCATTCCTGTCTGCGCGCTCACGTTCCGCCTGTGAAGGTCTCAGATAGTCAGGAACATGTTCAGCCGCATCTGCCGCAAGCCCCATATTGGCAAGCTGTACGCCTCGTACGGCAACACTTGCTGCTCTCGGCATTACATTGTGATCCGCCGCTATTATTGCATCAATGTTAAGTGCTGATTCTATCAGTTCTCTGTACATATATACGGCATCACCTGCAAATACGACCGGACGCCCAAGCTGATTAAGCTTTTCCATAACCTCCTGCGCTGCAAGCAATGACTGATTCATTATAATCTCCAGGTTTCCGCCATCATTGTAGTTGAAGCGGTATATTCCCGCGTATACATTGCCCCTTCTTGCATCCATTATAGGACATACAATACGGTCTGTTCCGGATACATTCATAGCCAGTCCCTCAAGCGTCGGGACAGATACCACCGGCTTACCCAGAGCAAGACCTATTCCCTTGCCTGTAGCAGAGCCTATTCGTAATCCCGTAAAAGACCCCGGTCCTGCAGATACTGCAATAAGGTCTATGCTCTCAACGGGTGTCCCCGTCATAGTACAGATACTGTCTATCATCGGAAGCAGTGTCTGCGAATGCGTCTGTTTAAAATTAGTACTGTATTCAGCCGTAACAGTATTATCCGTAAGTATTGCTGCAGATGCTGTTACCGATGAACTTTCAATTGCTAATACTCTCATAATTCATTAAGTCCTCTGACTGTTATTTTACGATAATCAAATCCTTTATCAAGCACTTTTTCAATAGTTATCATTATCGTCTCCTGCGGAAGCAGTTCCGCAATAAGGTGCCCCCATTCAACAAGGCATACGCCGTCTGAGAAAAAATATTCCTCATAACCTATCTCATCCATCTCCGTCACATCACCAATGCGATAGACATCAAAATGATAGAACGGCAGTCTTCCTCCATTATACTCCTGCACAATTGTAAATGTAGGACTGTTGACAGGCTCCGTTATTCCAAGCCCGGCTGCAAATCCCTGTGTAAATACCGTCTTGCCAACCCCCAGGTCGCCATCCAGACAGTATATCTGTCCCGGACAGGCTCCGACCGCAAGTTTTTTACCAAGATTGTAAGTATCTTCTGAACTAAACGATTCAATTATCATTATCTGTCAGCCCCGTTTCTATTCCACATAAACTATTTTATTGAAACTTTATATCTGCCAATACCATCAGTCATGACCTTACGTATATCCGCAAGTTTATCTGTAACTTCATTCTTTGGTATTATATTGGCTCTTGTAGGTGTAAAGTAGATAAGTATACATCTGCCCGTATCCTTCACCCTGTATACACGTTTCCATTCAACATGTGCTTCATCTTCACCCATCTTCACCGTTATTCCGCTCTCATCAAGCAGATAATGCATAGGTTTTGCAAACTGCTCCGAAGCAGCTGCCTTCTTAGAGTGAGTTACCAACTGCAACGGTATCACCACAATGAAAACAATTCCAAACAGCAGTGCAAGCAGTGCAAATGTCAGACTCATTGTGTCCTGATGCATAACGGCGTATACGCCAAGTCCAAGCATCATAAGCCCCAGAATTATCTCACACCACCCACTGAGCGAGTGATATTTGTGGTAGAACTTATAGTTCATAATATCATCAGCTTTAACATTTATATCAAATTCAACCTTCACTATTAATCTCCATTCTACAGGCACGTATCCTGCTATTTAAAAAACTTGCTGAGTCTGCTTAAGTCAAGCTCGCCGTTACTGCCGGACCGGTTATTGTTACCGCCATTGCGTCCGTTGTTCCTTCCCCTTGTGCCATTCTTAGAGTTACCGCTGCCCTTATGTCCTGAACGCTTCTGCTCTCTTGCAGCATCAGCCTTGGCATAAGCAGCTTTGGCAGCTTCCGGTCTTCCGGTAAATGCATCCGTATTCTCGTCAATCCGCATTGTAAGTGAGATTCTCGCCTTGGCTGCATCTACATCAAGCACCTTGACATCTACTATATCACCGACGCTTACGGCATCAAGAGGATGCTCTATTCTTCTGTTGGAAATCTGTGATATATGTACAAGTCCGTCCTGATGCACTCCTATATCAACAAACGCACCAAAATCAATCACATTGCGAACCGTTCCCTTGAGTATCATTCCCGGCTTAAGGTCCTTCATATCAAGAACATCCTTACGCAGAATAGGCTTCGGCATAGACTCTCTCGGATCTCGTCCCGGCTTTTCAAGTTCCTTTACAATATCTTCAAGTGTAATCTCACCTACCGAAAGCCGCTCCGCCATCTCCTGCATGCTGTCAATCTTACTGTGAAGCTGCGCAAGTTCGCCGGACGTAATTGCATTAACATCATAACCAAGCAGCTTAAGAAGCTGTGCCGCAGCGTCATAACTCTCAGGATGTACACTTGTTGAATCAAGCGGATTATCTCCTCCCTGTATTCTCATAAATCCTGCACACTGCTCGTATGCCTTAGGTCCAAGCTTCGCCACCTTAAGAAGCTGCTTTCTGTTGGTAAATCTTCCGTTCTTCTCTCTGTAGTCTACAATATTCTTAGCTACCGTCTTGGATATACCCGAAATGTATTCAAGCAGTGAAGCTGATGCCGTATTAAGATCAACTCCGACCTGGTTAACGCAGTCCTCTACAACTCCGGTAAGTGCTTCTCCGAGCTTCTTCTGGTTCATATCGTGCTGGTACTGTCCGACACCTATTGACTTAGGATCAATCTTAACAAGCTCTGCAAGCGGATCCTGAAGACGGCGTGCTATAGAAACCGCACTTCTTTGTGCAACATCAAAATCAGGGAATTCCTCTGTTGCAAGCTTACTTGCCGAATATACTGAAGCTCCGGCCTCGTTAGTTATTACATACTCTACACTGTCATCCAGTTCCTTAATAAGGTCAACTATAATCTGTTCCGACTCTCTTGATGCAGTTCCGTTACCTACCGATATTACAGAAACTCCGTATTTTTTGATGAGCCTCTTAAGCTCTGCCTTCGCTTCTGCCACCTTATTATGTGGCTCTGTAGGATATATCACCTTCGTATCAAGTACCTTGCCCGTAGGGTCTACAACTGCAAGCTTGCATCCTGTACGGAATGCAGGATCCCAGCCAAGTACAACCTTGCCTGCAATAGGCGGCTGCATGAGAAGCTGGTGAAGGTTCTTACCAAACACCTTAATAGCTCCCTCCTGTGCATCATCTGTAAGGCTGCTCCTTATCTCCCTTTCAATCGCAGGTGCTATAAGTCTTGAATAGCTGTCAGCTATTGCTTCTGTTATAACAGGAGTTGTAAATTCATTCTCACCCGTCAGTGTCTTTTTCTCAAGATATCTGAGTATTCTGTCCTCAGGTGCTTCTATCTTAACTGTAAGGAACTTCTCATCTTCTCCTCTGTTAATTGCAAGGACTCTGTGTCCTGCTATTCTGCTGAGAGGCTCCGAAAATTCATAATACATCTCATATACAGACTCCGCCTTTTCATCCTTGGCAGCCGTAACAAGAGTTCCTTCCTTCATCGTAATATCTCTTATATATGTTCTGTAATCCGCCACATCAGAAATGCGTTCCGCAATTATATCCTTAGCTCCATCTATTGCATCCTTAACACTCTTGACCGTATCGTCATTAACATAGCCTGCTGCATTCTGCTCCACAGGCTCTGCTGCATTCTGCTCCATGATATAATCTGCAAGCGGTTCAAGCCCTTTCTCCTTAGCTATTGTTGCTCTTGTTCTCTTCTTCTGCTTATAAGGTCTGTAAAGATCTTCGACAAGAACCATCGTCTCTGCCTGAAGTATCTGTGCCTTAAGTTCATCAGTAAGCTTTCCCTGCTCCTCTATTGATGAAATAACAGCTTCTTTTCTATCTTCAAGATTGCGAAGATACTTAAGCCTCTCGTCAAGATTACGAAGCACCTCATCATTCATGCTTCCCGTAACTTCTTTACGATATCTGGCTATAAACGGAATCGTACATCCTTCATCTATAAGTCCGACAGCCGCTTCAACCTGGCTCACTTTAACATTAAGTTCTTCCGCAAGTTTCTTATTAATATCCATTATGTCCTCCAGTGCCGGATAGCTCCGGTAATTTGCATATATTATACCAAAAACACCGATTGTTTGCAATCAATAGCCATTTTTGGTATAATACATGGAAATAACACCGGATTTATCCCCGGTGCAGAACAGACATGCCCATAAAGCGGACAGGAACGGAGATTAAGATGGACGATTATAACTACGATGAGAATGATAATACAATAAACCAGCAGCCACAACAGACTCCACCACCAATGCAGCAGCCACAGCAGCCTTTTTACCAGATGCCTCCACAGATGCAGCCGGTTCCTCCAAGACCTAAGAATGGTTTTGCAACTGCTTCGCTTGTATTCGGTATACTTGCAGCTCCCGGTTGTATGACCGTGTGGTTCGGAATCATATTTGCCGTTATTGCAATTGTATTTGCAATCATATCCAGAATTAATGTTGGTCATTTTGATGGCAAGGCAACCGCCGGACTGACACTCGGAATGATATTTCTGATATTATCACTGCTCCTGTTCTGGATGGTTCTTGTAATGTTACAGAATCCCGAATTCATGGAACAGATGAATTCTATTATGCAGCAGTACCAGCAGGAATACAGCATTCCATATGATGGTACATCAGGCAACACACTTCATATTATGAATATTTTCAGATAATATCTAATATCCATTCCGGTATTTAACATATTATGCAAAGCGTGCCATATAACAAAAACAGCAAAAAGCTTCCGCCGCCGGCAATTCATCAATCATGAATCGTCCGTGCAGCGGAAGCTTTTTAATTTAGATTTTTATTTTGACTGATTTACTTCTGGATGAAGAGGTCATAGATAGCTCTGATTGCATCCTCAAAATATCTGTTGCGCACACCAATGATGATATTAAGCTCACTTGAGCCCTGATCAATCATCTTAATGTTAATCTTAGCATTGGCAAGTGCTCCAAGAATATTGCTTGCAATACCTGAGTTATTACGCATTCCGCGTCCAACAACAGCAATAAGTGCAATGTCTGCCTCAAGATCTATTGAATCAGGCTGCACCGCTCTGTGCAGCTCAGCAAGCACCTTCTGCTCCTTATCAATAAATTCGTCCTTATGTACAACAATTGTCATTGTATCAATTCCTGAAGGCATATGTTCGAATGAGATACCGTTTTCCTCAAACACCTGAAGGACTTTACGTCCAAAGCCTATCTCAGAATTCATCATGTCCTTCTCAATATTGATTGCAACGAAGTCCTTCTTACCTGCAATACCTGTGATGATGTGCTCAGGATTATGACATGTATTCTCAACTATCATTGTTCCTGCATCCTCAGGTGCATTAGTGTTACGGATATTAATCGGAATTCCTTCCTTACGCACAGGGAAGATGGCATCCTCATGAAGTACTGAAGCACCCATGTATGAAAGCTCACGAAGCTCTTTATATGTAATTATTGTAATTCCCTTAGGATTCTCAATAAGTCTTGGATCAGCCATAAGGAAACCTGATACATCCGTCCAGTTCTCGTATACATTAGCACTTGCAGCCTTAGCTACAATTGAGCCTGTTACGTCTGAGCCGCCTCTTGAAAATGTCTTAACGCTGGCATCAGGCTTTGCACCATAGAAGCCCGGAATAACTGCACGTTCTGTCTTTGCAAGCTTTGCTGAGAGCACCTTCTGTGTCTTATCAGCATCAAAAGCTCCATTCTTATCAAAGAAAATTACTGTAGCTGCATCAATGAACTCATATCCGATATAATTAGCCATAACTATACCATTAAGATATTCACCTCTTGATGCTGCATAGTCCTTACCTGCCTTAGCAGCAAAATTCTTCCTGATAACAGTAAATTCTTCATCAAGTGAAAGCTTAAGCTTAAGTCCATGGATAATCTCCATGTATCTTTCCTTAATCTCCTTAAGTTCCTTATCGAAAGGCTTGCCTTCCTCTGCAAGCGCATAGCACTTGTAAAGCATGTCCGTAACCTTTGTATCTTCCTTAAAACGCTTACCCGGTGCAGAAGGAACAACATATCTTCTATCCGCATCAGCCTTAATTATGTCTCCGACCTTCTTGAACTGCTCAGCACTTGCGAGTGAGCTTCCGCCGAACTTTACTACCTTTATCATCCTCATATCCTCCTGTTTATATGTTCTCAATTAACCCTCAATACGGATTCTGTTAAGAACACCTTCTACCTTTGACTCTGCATCTGCAAATGCCTTCTCGCTCATAACCTCAGTAACAAATCCAAATTCATTATCAAGTCCGTCGACCATTACTACATCTACATTGCCGAACGCATTCTTGACCTCTGTAAGCTTATCATTAACTGTTCCTGAAACTCTTACAAAGAACTTTCTCTTGAAATCCGATATATCGCCAAGCTCAAGCTTAGTTGAACTCCATACCGTCATTACATTCTTGCCCATATGCTTTGCGCAGTCCACGATATCCGACACAACAGCACTGGCTGTAGGAAGCTTTCCTGCACCTGCACCGAAGAACATTACATCTCCAAGGACATTGCCATTGATATAGATGCCGTTAAGCACTCCGTTAACGCTGTAGAGTGGATGTGATTCACTTATCATAAACGGTGCTGTCATTGCATATACAACATCATCTACCTTATGGCTTGTAGCAAGAAGCTTGATTGCGTATCCCATCTTATCTGCATATTTGAAATCCGTATCCGTAATCTTTGTGATACCTTCTGTGTAGATATCCTCAAAATCAACCTGTGAACCAAATGCAAGTGATGTAAGAATTGCAATCTTACGGCACGCATCATAGCCTTCTATATCAGCCTCAGGATTACGCTCTGCATATCCTTTCTCCTGTGCATCCCTAAGAGCCTCATCAAACTTAACTCCCTTTCTCGACATCTCTGTAAGCATGTAATTGGTTGTACCATTAAGAATACCTGTTATCTGAGTAATCTCATCCGCAGTAAGTGACTGGTTAAGAGGACGGATAATCGGAATACCGCCGCCAACGCTGGCCTCAAACATGAAGTTAAGGTTGTTCTTCTTGGCTATCTCAAGAAGTTCTGCACCATGCTTTGCAACAAGTGCCTTATTAGATGTACATACACTCTTGCCTCTTGCAAGTGCTTCTTTTACAAATGTATACGCAGGCTCAATTCCGCCCATTACCTCAACAACAACATTAACTTCCGGATCATCAAGAATTATATTAATGTCATGCACAATCTTGCTCTGTATCGGGTCACCCGGGAAATCCTTAAGGTCAAGCACATACTTTATCTCGATATCCTGACCTGCTCTCTTATTAATAGCTGCCCCATTCGTATTGATGACCTCGACAACTCCTGAACCAACTGTGCCATAACCTAAAATTGCTACTTTAACCATACTACTACCAAAACCTTTCATTAATATTATTACTCTCTTGAAAGTATCTTAAGATACCTTACGCCTTCCATCTGCTCTATATCTTCTATCATCTTAGAAGAATCACCGGTGATCGGAAGGATATCAACACTGAGTGTAAGTGAAGCAACACCGTTAATCGGTATTGTCTGATGGATCGTAAGTATGTTAGCTTTGTACTCCGCCACCTTACCGAGCACTTGTGACAGCAGCCCCGGTGTATCATCCATCGAAAGGACAAATGTAATTGTTCTTCCACGCACATTGTCACGGAACGGAAAAATGTCTTCTTTATATTTGTAATAAGAACTTCTGCTTATTCCAACCTGTTCAGTTGCCTCAGCTATGGAAATCTTCTTATTCTCAAGCAGGCGGTTAACCTTGGCTACTTTAAGCAGCACCTCGGGCAGAGCCTTCTGCTTTACAACATAGTATTTAATATCTTCTGGCATTGCACCCTCCATTAATGTATGCAGTAGAAATACATTTGTCTACCTGAGAAAGAATGATACCATAGATTGTATACAAATGCAAGTTTTTAGTTGGAATTTGCAATGTATTAAAACGCAAACAAGCAGATGACCCTAATCTGTTAAAGATTAGGGTCATCTGCTTACCTCTACGCGCTACGTTACTTAGACATCCATGTTCTGCAATATTCCGTTACTCATCCCGGTCCGGTGAAGCTCTCGCCGCCTTCCCTGATTACATATCCGATAATTCACTTCAGTTCAATGAAGCTCTCGCCATTGTTCCTGTTCATTATTGTTATTGCCTGAATATAAGATTCTCTCAATCCGATGAAGCTCTCGCCATCTTCTCTAATCATCCTATCTTCTACCGTTCCTAAGTCGGATGAAGCTCTCGCCATCTCTCCCGGTCTTGTATTCTTGAACACTTTGTTGTGATGTCCTTTTGTGATTATAATAATACACAAAGCAATTTAATTTGTCAATATATTTTTTAAATATTTTTAATTAGTTATTTAATTAACAAAGATATTGCATATTGTGTATACAATATTCAATTTCAGCCATTTATCACTTGACATTCATTCCTTTTCCAATATAATTAAATATGTCTTCTATCCGCACACTATACGGATGCAATGAAAGGGGGAGCGCCCTGGCATTGTTACAGAAGACAGTCATAAGCGTCAGCTTTGTGATTGCAGCGATGGGAGTCTGTGTTTCAGATTGAGAGGAAGCTTTCAAGCTTCGACCGGCATTTATAATAATATTATCTGCAGTGCGTTGGAGAAGATTTCCTCTACATTTGCCGCTAATCACACGTAAGACTGTACAGTCTGATATAACTTCCGAAGCAGGACCTGACACATTGAACAGGATGCACGGATTTCCGGTTAATGTATTTTAGTGAATGTAAGAATATTTTCAGCGTGCCGCACAGGCACTTTTTTTGTGCCGGAAGAAAGGAAGGTTTGTTATGGAAGGAAATCAGAAACTGTTCAAGATGGTATTTTTGGCCTTTATGGTCGCATTGGGTGTCGTCATATCGCCTATTCTGCGTGTTGAGGGAATGTGCCCGATGGCGCATTTTATAAACGTCACATGTGCTGTGCTTATGGGACCTTATTGGGCATTCCTTTGCGCACTTCTTATCGGTATAATAAGAATGGCTGTTATGGGAATCCCTCCTCTTGCTCTTACAGGTGCAATATTCGGTGCATTTCTTTCAGGAATGTTCTATCGTCTGTCCAAGGGTAAGCTTGTATGGGCTTTCCTCGGTGAAGTTATAGGAACAGGAATTATCGGCGCTATTATATCTTACCCTGTTATGACATTTATATGGGGACGTTCAGGACTGACATGGTTCTTCTATGTTCCGTCATTCATAGCGGGAACTCTTATCGGTGGAAGTATAGCTTTCATTTTCTTAAGACAGCTTGTAAAAGCCGGACTTCTCACCAAGTTCCAGAGAGCTCTCGGATCGGCTACATACGGCAATGAATCAGACGTAAAGAATAATGCAATTGCAATTGGATTACTGGGATTCATCGCAAGCCTTGTAACAGTTGTAATCGTTCACAATTTTGTACCAAATCCATCAGCACTGGTAAACAATCTCAAATATATAATAGCTGCTGTGTTCATAGTTATCGCCGCAATTTATTATGCCCTTAACTTCAGGAAGGAAGCAGTTCAGTAAAACGGAGACTTTCATGAATTTTCAAAATGTTGACATTAAGAAAATAAAAGAAATAAGGGAGCACACGTTATCATGTGCTCCTCTTATTCATTGTATAACCAACCCGATATCTATTAATGATTGCGCCAATACGGTGCTTCTTACGGGTGCTAAGCCGATTATGGCAGAACATCCTGACGAAGTCGCCGGGATTACGGCAATCGCAGGTGCTCTCGCAGTGAATCTGGGCAATATAACCGACGCACGCATGAAGTCAATTATCATAGCATCGCAGGCTGCCGCAGATAAAGGCATTCCTGTAATTATCGACATGGTAGGAATTACATGCAGTACGTTAAGGCTTAATTATGCCCACAATTATCTTGAACGCTTCCGTCCATCAATAATAAAGGGAAATCTCGCCGAGATTAAGGCTTTGTGCAACGAGGCATTTGAATGTATAGGGATTGATGCCGTTGGTGATGAAGACGTGACAGATTCCGACTGCTCTATAGTATGTTCTCTGGCTGCCGCAAGACATTGCGTCGTAATGGCAACAGGAAAAACCGATATAATCTCTGACGGAATTAATGTATGGCTGATAAAAAACGGAAGCCCGAAGCTTCCGCTCATAACAGGAACCGGCTGTATGCTCAATGTCCTTACAGCGAGTTTTCTTCCGTCAGCAGCTCCCTCTGATGCAGCAGTTACGGCATGCATCATGCTCGGTGTGTGCGGAGAGATTGCCGAGAGAACTGCCGGCAGCTTGCTTGGCAGCTATCATATCGCACTGCTGGATTCACTTTCATCCGTAACTGACAGTGATTTAGCGCAGAGTGCACGTGTTATACGTTCAACAGCCCGCTGAATGAATTCATAATTTTCTTCATATGTGAACACCTTTGGCTCCTCATTTTTATGGGGAGCTTTAAAATTTTTGTCTATTATATAATTCTTGCTTTTTATCAGTTCTTCTTTCGTAATATATCCTTCTATCATGTAATTATTTTCCGATTGTATTGCTTCAAGGATGCTGCATGAAAAATCATATTTCCTCAAAAGTCTCCAATCGTTAAGATCTACATCGTGTCCAAACATTGTAAAATATTCTTTGTAATCAGGCACAGCCTGTTCACGCCTGAAAGCTTCAACATGTCTGTCACGCACAGTAAGAATAAATATCTCATCCGCCAGCATATGTGTCACATAGCCGAGATACAGCTCATAATTGCTGTGATTATCCACAAGAAAATGTCTTGCAAAATTCTCAAACCTGCTTCTGTAAAGTCTGAAATTCTCAGGTTTTGCAAGTTCATCCTCTGGAATTCCGTCTTTAAAATGCGTATGCTTTTTCATCTCTCTTACATAGCCTTCTCTTGCCATTATGGCATCCGGCGCAAGATTGCCGCAATAAAAAAGCGCCCTGTTATGAATACACGATAATATGTCCTCAGGCATCGTCTTGAGCAGCATATCCGCAATAACAAGATGTGTTATAGTTCCAGCCATCAGCCCTCATTTCCGCACACTTTTCAGACGTAAGGAATCTGTGCCAAGTGCGCACAGGCACAAATCCCGTGTGTAAAAAATCAGGTGTCAGGCTGATTTTTTATGCTAGAGCCTCATCATGTGTGACATCATACACACTGCCGATGCCCCGGCATCAAGTGCACTCCTGTAATTATCAGGAGATATTCCGCCAATAGCATACACCTGTACTCCCTTTGGAACACATATGCTGCATATATTCTTAAGGAAATCCAGCCCACGCGGTGTTAGCCCTTTTTTACAGTCTGTTGCAAATACATGTCCTGCCGTTACATACGACGCACCAAATCTGCAGGCCTCTAATGCCTGCTCTGCCGAATGTACGGATGTGCCTATCGTGTCAAACCGGCATTGCCTGAATTCCTGTTTATCATAACATTCTCCCAGCACATCCAGTGGCAGATGTATGGCACCAGAACCGCATTGTGCTGCCTCCCGCCAGAAATAGTGCGGTATTGCTTTAACTTTGTGCACACTGCATATATCCCTGACACGGACAAACAGCTCTTTGTATTCCTGCGGTGCAAGGTCTTTTTCTCTCACAATAATCTTATTCACACCACTCGATGCAACAACCTCAATCTGTTCAAAATAGTCTCTAACGCACAAGTGGCGGTTAGTAACCGCCACTACATCACTCATTATTAATTCTTCCATAAATACCTGCCAGATGTCTCATATTACGGGCATGCTCACTTGTTAGCTGTCCCTTGACCAGTCTCCATTGCCAGTTACCCCCCATAGTTGAAGGAGTATTGATTCTCGCTGAATTATCAAGGCACAATATATCCTGAACCTGGAATATAACAGTATCCGCTACGCTTGCATAAGCTGCACGGAAGCTTGCCCTGACCATCTCTTCCGGCGTGTCTGCATCGAGATATTCCCGTGCATACTTAAGTTCATCATCAGAATGTTCCGTAAAATACCCATACAGTGTCTCATTATCATGAGTTCCGCCATATACAACCAGATCTCTTGTATAGTTATACGGCAGATGCGGATTCCTTCTGTTACCGTCAAATGCAAATTCAAGAACCTTCATTCCCGGATAACCGTTATCCTTCAGGATGCCGGTAACCTCCGGCATCTCAACACCAAGATCCTCAGCAATTATTCTCTTGTCACCGATTGCCTCATTGATTGCATCAGTAAGAAGCCTGCCCGGTCCCTGCCTGTATTCTCCCTGCTTAGCATCAGGGTTAAGCGGTGGAATCGTGTAATACTTCACAATGCCAAGAAAATGATCTATTCTTATCACATCATAAAGTGCCGCCTGCGCCTGCATCCTGCGCTTCCACCATCCAAACCCGTCAGCAGCAAGATTATCCCAGTTGTATATCGGATTCCCCCACTTCTGTCCGAGATCCGTGAATGCGTCAGGCGGAACGCCCGCAACCTTGAGCGGCCTTAAGTTCCCATCCAGAAGAAATACATCCGGATGTGCCCATACATCTGCACTGTCCGGCGCGACATATATCGGTATGTCACCGATAATCTGTATGCCTCTGGCGTTAACGTAGCATTTTAACCTGTTCCACTGTTCAAAGAACTCATACTGGCAGAAATTCCAGAATTCAATTCTGTCAGCCAGCTGCTGCGCATACTTTGTAACAGTCTCCGGTATGCGGAGCCTTATATCATCATCCCATTCTGTCCATGAGACATAGCCAAAATGTTCCTTGCATGCCATATACAGTGAATATTCATCCAGCCATGAATGGTTAGCCTTCTTGAATTCCTCATAGCGGCCGCTAAGTTCCCCATCCGAACTGCACTTTGACATGAAGTTCTGAAATGCCCGGTCAAGAACTATATATCTGGATTCAAACAGCCTTCCGTAATCAACATACTTCTCACTGTCACCCCAGTCAAATTCCGACGCATAACCTTCCTCAAGAAGCCCCTCATCTGTAAGCATATCAAGATCAATAAAATATGGATTGCCTGCAAATGCAGAGAAAGACTGATACGGACTGTCACCATAGCTCGTCTGTCCTAGAGGAAGTACCTGCCAGTATGAATGTCCGCTCTCTGCCACAAAATCCGCAAATTCATAAGCCGCCCTGCCAAAAGTTCCTATTCCGTACGGTGACGGAAGAGAACTCACAGGCATTAATATTCCTGCACTTCTGTCAAAATGCTGCACTCTGCCCATAATTACTTCTTAAGCTCCTCTGTCATGCTCTGAACCGCTTCCTGCTCAGCCTGTGTAAGAAGATAATCTATGTCGATAAGAACTATAAGACGTCCTCCCACATTGGCAACACGGTCAAAATAACTTACCTCTCTGGTCTTAATCATTGAAGGCATATCAACTATATTCTCCGGTGCAATGTCATCAATCTCATTAACTTCATCAACATCAAGAGCAATGCTTACCTCGCCGACCTTAACTATTATCAGATTACCGCCCGGTACGCCGTCATTCTTCATATTGAACTTCTTCTTAAGGTTCATTACAGGTATTACCTCACCTCTAAGGTTGATAATCCCCTTAATATATGCAACAGAATTAGGAACAGGAACTATACTTATCTCCTTCTCTATTCCTCTTACTGCATTGATATCTACTCCATAATATTCCTCACCTAGCTTAAATACTACAGGTTTTACATAAGATGCCATATTAATCTCCATTCCTGCCCCGCCTCCCGGGGCATCATGCGCTTATTCACGTGCGTCTGCCTTAACAGCCTGCCACTTAAGGTATGCCGTTATAAAAGGATCTATATTGCCATCAAGAACGCTCTGTGCATTGCCTACCTCTTCATTCGTTCTGTGATCCTTAACCATTGTATATGGTTGAAGCACATAGCTTCGTATCTGGCTTCCGAAATTAACATCCTTGACATCACCACGGATATCAGATGTCTTCTCAGCATTCTCCTGCTTTTTAAGGAGATACAGCTTAGCCTTCAGCATCTGCATGGCTTTATCCTTATTCTGATGCTGTGAACGCTCATTCTGGCACTGTACAACGATTCCTGTAGGCAGATGTGTTATTCTTATAGCTGATGATGTCTTATTAATATGCTGTCCGCCGGCACCGCTTGACCTGTATGTATCAATTCTAAGATCATCATCATTAATCTCAACATCCACATCTTCCTCAATATCAGGCATAACATCACATGATACAAATGATGTCTGACGCTTACCTGCCGCATTGAACGGAGATATTCTTACAAGTCTGTGGATACCATGTTCTGAGCGGAGATAACCATATGCGTTCTCACCTTCAATCTCAATCGTCACAGCCTTAACACCCGCTTCATCGCCTTCAAGATAATCTACTACTTCTGTCTTATATCCCTTAGACTCTGCCCAGCGTGTATACATCCTCATAAGCATCTGGCACCAGTCGCATGCTTCTGTACCACCGGCTCCCGCATGAAGTGTAAGTATGGCATTATCCCTGTCATACTCGCCTGAAAGAAGCGTTCCGATTCTTAATGCATCAAACTTCTTCTCAAATACATTGAACTCTTCTTCAACTTCAGGGACAAGTGACTCATCATTCTCTTCATCAGCCATGGCTATAAGAGTCTCTATGTCATCCATCCCCTGCTTAAGTTCGTTATATTTTTCGAACGAATCCTTAAGCGACTTAAGCTCCTTCATTGCTTCCTGTGACTTATCTGCATCATCCCAGAAGCCGGGAGCTTCCATATCAGCTTCTATCTCTTCAATCCTCTTCTGCTTATTAGCGAGGTCAAAGTGAATCCCTGATTTCTTCTAATGGTTTCTTGTAGTTGGAAAGTTTGAATCTGTACTGATCTAATTCTACCATTATTATCACATCCCTTGTTATATATTTTTTGATTACTTTCTTCCACAACAATTCTTATACTTCTTACCGCTGCCACATGGACATGGGTCATTAGGATAAATCTTCTTATCCGTTCTTCTTACAGGTCCGCGCACGCTTGTCTCTTCCTCACGGTTAGTTGTGAGCTTCTCTGTGTTCTCTTCGCGCTCTACCTTGTGCTCTATTCTTACATTCATAAGAAGCCTTACTGTATCTTCTGCAATTCCTTCTGTCATGGCATCAAACATATCATATCCGGCCATCTTATACTCAACCTTAGGATCTCTCTGTCCGTATGCCTGAAGACCAATACCCTGCTTGAGCTGTTCCATATCATCAATATGGTCTCTCCAGCGTGCGTCAATTACACGAAGCAGAATAACTCTCTCAAGCTCCCTGAGCTGTTCAGCCTCCGGGAACTCTGCTTCCTTACTCTCGTAAAGCTTAATTGCACGTTCCTTAAGGACATGCTTGAGCTCATCTATAGTCTTAACTGATGCATCAGACTTAACAGGTTCGATAGGAATTACAGGGAGGAGCATCTCATTGAGTGACTTGTAATCCCACTCTTCCTGATTATGTTCTCCGCTTATATTAAGGTCCACAGCCTTCTCAACAAAATCTGTTGTCATCTTAATGATAGAGCTTCTCATGCTCTCACCGTTAAGAACCTTCATTCTCTCGCCGTAGATAATCTCTCGCTGCTCATTCATTACCTGATCATATTCAAGAAGATTACGTCTGATACCATAATTATTAGTCTCAATCTTCTTCTGAGCCTTCTCAATGGCATTAGAGAGCATCTTATGCTCAATCTGCTCGCCTTCCGGTACGCCCATTGCATTGAACATTCCCATAAGCTTCTCTGATCCAAACAGTCTCATAAGGTCATCTTCAAGTGAAATGTAGAATCTTGACTCACCCGGATCTCCCTGACGTCCTGAACGTCCACGGAGCTGGTTATCAATACGTCTTGACTCATGCCTCTCAGTACCGATAATCTTAAGACCTCCGGCTGCTCTTGCCTCATCATCAAGCTTAATATCCGTACCACGTCCTGCCATATTAGTTGCAATAGTTACCGCCTTATGGCGTCCTGCCTCTGCAACTATCTGTGCCTCAAGCTCATGGTACTTGGCATTAAGTACATTATGAGGGATGCCTTTTTTCTTAAGCATCTCACTTAACATCTCTGATGTATCAATTGTAATAGTACCGACAAGTACCGGCTGGCCCTTCTGGTATGACTCTATTACCGAGTCTACTACTGCGTTAAACTTCTCTTTCTTAGTCTTATATACAGCGTCTTCGAGATCCACACGCGCAACCGGTTTATTAGTAGGAATCTCTACTACGTCCATGTTATAAATCTCTCGGAACTCACGCTCCTCTGTGAGAGCCGTACCTGTCATACCTGCCTTCTTCTCAAACTTATTGAAGAAATTCTGGAATGTAATGGTTGCATATGTCTTGCTCTCCTGCTGTACCTTAACATGCTCCTTAGCCTCAATCGCCTGATGAAGTCCGTCTGAGAAACGCCTTCCCGGCATGATACGTCCTGTAAATTCATCTACTATAAGAATCTGTCCGTCTTCACTTACAACATAATCCTTATCTCTGTGCATCAGATTATGTGCACGGAGTGCGAGAATTATATTATGCTGTATCTCAAGGTTCTCAGGATCTGCATAGTTCTCAAGGTGGAAGAACTTCTCAACCTTGGCTACACCATTAGCCGTAAGATTAACAATCTTGTCCTTCTCATTAACAAGGAAATCGCCGTCTTCTTCCTTCATCTCACCCATAAGGGCATCCATCTTGCTAAGCTCACCGTCACCAGTGCCTCGCTCCATCTGTCTTGCAAGGACGTCACATGCCTCATAAAGCTTAGTTGACTTAGAACCCTGTCCTGAAATAATAAGCGGAGTTCTTGCCTCATCAATAAGCACCGAATCGACCTCATCAATAACAGCATACTTAAGACCCCTGAGTACAAGCTGTTCCTTATATATAGCCATATTATCACGAAGATAATCGAATCCAAGCTCATTATTGGTTACATATGTAATATCACATGCATATGCAGCTCTTCTCTCATCCTGTGTGCTGTCATGAAGAACAATACCCACGCTCACACCGAGGAACTCATGAAGCTGCCCCATCCACTCTGCATCTCGCTTGGCAAGGTAATCATTGACTGTTACAATCATTACGCCCTCACCTGTAAGTGAATTAAGATATGCAGGCAGTGTGGAAACAAGTGTCTTACCTTCACCGGTTCTCATCTCAGCTATACGTCCCTGATGGAGAATTATACCACCTATAAGCTGTACCCTGTAGTGCTCCATTCCAAGCACCCTCTTGCCTGCTGCCCTTACAGTTGCAAATGCTTCCGGAAGTATATCATCAAGTGTCTCTCCCTTGGCAAGTCTCGCCTTAAATTCCTGTGTCTTAGCTTTAAGCTGCTCATCTGAAAGTGCATCATATTCATCATGCAGAGCCTCAATCTTATCGACTATAGGCGTTATTCTCTTCAGTTCGTGCTCACTGTGTGTACCAAATAACTTCTGAACAAATCCCATTGTGAATCTCCTTAAAAATCGTGTAATCTGTGTAATAATTACACTTATACATTCTTGATTGTAACACTTTAGCGCCATATTGTCCACAAGCTTAAGAAATTACATGCTGTTTTTAGCCGTTTATATGCCGCGCATATTTCTTTTAATCCCAAACTGCGTTATTCCAGCCCCAAACTGCTTTCGTGATAATTGACATTTCTATATGCACAATTTGTACTATATATAAATAATTTTTACATGTTTTTATATAATTTTAATCATATCTGTGTTGAGGGGATTAAATGAAAAAGATACTTATAATTGATAATAAAAAAGAACAGGTTGCCGCGCTGGGCAGAATTGTATCAGAATATTATATTACGCCATCAGAATACTGCATATATACATACGATAACAGCATCAGCAGACTCAGGAGTATAATTCCATAATCATCAATGATATCCATTGCTATGGAGTAATCTCCTCTCCTTACCAGCCGGAGGATATCAACAAACTTCTTTATTCAATCAGCACATTATTTCCAGAGCATTACAAATCACTTATCTTTAAGGATTTGTATGGTGTGAATCTGCACATAAATTTTCAGGAGATTCTTTATATAGAAAATCACAATCACACTATGTATATTCACACTATCAATGATGACACCCACCTGACAAAGGCTTACTCTTTGACAACTCTCTCTGAAGAGCTTGATAATGACTTTATACGCTGCCACAAAAAATATATCGTTGCCCTCAGGCAGATACAGGCTTATGATAAAGCTACTGCCATGATAAAATTAGGCAATGTTTATCTGCCTGTAGGCAGAACATTTATGCATGATTTTGAGAAGCGCTTTCTTCCTCGCCGGACATTCTGATGAGTTCGTCTATTATTGCAAAACATTCCTCATACTGTTTCTGCATTCCTGCTTCGTAATACTGCTGTGCACGCATCTTAAAAAAATCTATACAGTTCATCTGTACCGTATCTCCCATCAGTATGTCAGCAACATCAGCACACCCTCCGAGATAGTTATTCCAGCTGTCGCGTATTCTGTTCCATACGCTTGGCGCACGATGGTTCTCATAATGCTCCGCATAGACTTCATTGTAATCACATGCCTTCAGCAGATGCAGCATGCTCATATCTGCCGGCTTGGTTGTGTATTGTATATCCGTATAGCTAATTCTGCCCTTACCTGCATTTCCACGGTAATATGAATTAAATCGGAGCCCCTGTCCATTAATATACATCTCTTTAGTATAATCAAGATTAAGATTAGAGCACTCAAGCACTTCTCTCATTCTGCCCCATTCCAAAGCTCCAACCGTATCCTGCGTACTCATCTGTCCGTTTGAAATTCTGATAAGCTTATCCAAAGCATCGCAATAGTCACACATCTCACTTACAACGCCTCTAAAATCAACCGTAATATCTTTGCATTGCTCTATTACTTCCGGACCTGTGCCCGCCTGATTAAGAAGCTTATACAGATATCTGCTTGCCCCTGCAAGATATCCGTCATACTCGGCAAGCACTCCTTCATTGGTTATTCTAAACGTAATATCCTTAGTCATGCCAATACCCTCCAGTGGCAGCTTGGCAGTAAATGTCATGCCGGGCAGCAGGGTTACAGAATTCTCATGCTGCGCAAGCAGACGTTCTCTCGTCACGGCAGCATATGTTGTCATCTGAGATTCTGACAATATAATTTCATCGACATTACTTTTATCCAACATATTCATGTATTGTCTGTCATCGTCCGTTACAGGCACATAATATTCTCCCTCATACTCATAGCAATCTGTTGTAGTTAATTTTGTCAAATCAGCCTTGTTTGCCTCAGTATGTGTCGGAATATAATTATTGAAAATTCTGTTATCCCCTACCATTGTTATACCTGACATAGCTTCCTCCTCAATCCTTGGTATCAGTCATATTCTTTAGAGGAACATCTTCGTCCTCACCGGACATCCTGATAAGTTCGTCTATTATTGAAAAGCATTCCTCATACTGCTTCTGCATTCCTGCCTCATAATACTGCTGCGCGCGCATTTTAAAGAAGTCTATGCAGTTCATCTGTACTGTGTCCCCCGCAAGTATGCCAGCGATATCAGCACACCCTCCGAGATAGTTATTCCAGCTGTCGCGTATTCTGTTCCATACGCTTGGCGCACGATGGTTCTCATAATGCTCCGCATAGACTTCATTGTAATCACATGCCTTCAGCAGATGCAGCATGCTCATATCTGCTGGCTTGGTTGTGTATTGGATGTCGGAATAACAAACCCTATTATCAAAATATTGAGAATAATAAGAGTTAAACTGAAGTCCCTGACCATTAACAAACATCTCCTTACTGCCGTCCACATTCAGATCAGAACAATCCAGCACCTCTTTCATATACAACCACTCTCTTGGACTAGTAGTATTCTCAGGGCTCATCTGACCATTAGATATCCTTATCAGTTTATCGATTGCGTCACAATATGTACACATATCAATTATAACACCTCTGAAATCAACCGTAATATCTTTGCATTGCTCTATTACTTCCGGGCCTGTACCTGCCTGATTAAGAAGCTTATACAGATATCTGCTTGCCCCTGCAAGATATCCGTCATACTCTGCAAGTACTCCTTCATTGGTTATTCTAAACGTAATATCCTTAGTCATGCCAATCCCCTCCAGTGGCAGCTTGGCAGTAAATGTCATGCCGGGCAGCAGGGTTACAGAATTCTCATGCTGTGCAAGCAGACGTTCTCTCGTCACGGCAGCATATGTTGTCATCTGAAAATCAGATTCTATGTATACCGGTTGATTATACTTGCATGCAATGTCCATATAGCGCCTGTCATCGTCTGTTACCGGCACATAATATTCTCCCTCATATATGTAGCAATCTGTTGTAGTTAATTTTGTCAAATCAGCCTTGTTTGCTTCCGTATGTGTCGGAATATAATTATTGAAAATTCTGTTGTCCCCTACCATTGTTATACCTGACATAGCTTCCTCCTCAATCCTTGTTATCAGTCATATTCTTTAGAGGAACATCTTCTTCCTCACCGGACATCCTGATAAGCTCGTCTATTATCGAAAAACATTCCTCATACTGCTTCTGCATTCCTGCCTCATAATACTGCTGTGCGCGCATTTTAAAGAAGTCTATGCAGTTCATCTGTACTGTGTCCCCCGCAAGTATGTCAGCGATATCAGCACACCCTCCGAGATAGTTATTCCAGCTGTCGCGTATTCTGTTCCATACGCTTGGCGCACGATGGTTCTCATAATGCTCCGCATAGACTTCATTGTAATCACATGCCTTCAGCAGATGCAGCATGCTCATATCTGCCGGCTTGGTTGTGTATTGGACGTCGGAATAACTCATTCCTACCTTACCGCCATTCTCCCAATAATACGAATTAAATCTAAGCCCCTGTCCATTAATATACATTTCTTTAGTATAATCAAGATTAAGACTTGAACCTTCAAGAGCTTCTTTCATTAAGTTCCATTCCAAAGCACCAACCGTATCCTGCGTACTCATCTGTCCGTTTGAAATTCTGATAAGCTTATCCAAAGCATCGCAATAGTCACACATTACATTTATAACATTCCTAAAGTCACATGTAACATCTTTGCATTGCTCTATTACTTCCGGGCCTGTCCCCGCCTGATTAAGAAGCTTATACAGATATCTGCTTGCCCCTGCAAGATATCCGTCATACTCTGCAAGTACTCCTTCATTGGTTATTCTAAACGTAATATCCTTAGTCAGTCCCATATCATCCACCGGCAGCTTAGCAGTAAATGTCATGCCGGGCAGCAGGGTTACAGAATTCTCATGCTGTGCAAGCAGACGTTCTCTCGTCACGGCAGCATATGTTGTCATCTGAGATTCTGACAATATAAATGCGTCAACATCAAGTTTATCCATCATATCAAGATATCTTCTGTCATCGTCAGTCACGGGTATATAATATTTTCCACCATACTCATAGCAATCAGTTGCACTAATCTTCGTAATATCAGCTTCATTTGCCTCCGTATGTGTCGGAACATAATTATTGAAAATTCTGTTATTCCCTACCATTGTTATCCCTGACATAGCTTCCTCCTCAATCCTAGATATCAGTCATATGGATATATATAATCCAATACCGCGTTAAAATCATATGTTGATGTTCCCGTTGTAACATTCTTCGCAACGAAGTCTACTCTGAGTAACGGCTGATACATAGGTTCTTTGCTATTCTTTATCTCTGTATAGCTAACATTGTTAAGCTTTATCTCCGTCTCATCACTCAGTGTCATCTTCATTGTCGGTTCATTGCATGTATTATTGCATGCTCTCTTATCAAGATTTGCTCTTACTCCGACAAGAATTGCACCATCAGGCAGAGCCTCTCCGCGCACTGTCTTGGTTACAGAATACGCCTTTCTCATTGCAACTGTTGTTGTATAATTACTGTTATTGGTAAATCTTATAAGATCTCCTATTGCAACACTGCCTCCCTTATATCCTATCTGATATGTTATAGTAAATGCAGCATTGCTTCCTGTACTTCCTGTCTTATTCTCTACAGTAACCGTATATTCTCCCGATGCACATGTAGTTCCTATTTCATTTACACATGTTTCATTACCACCTTTTCCAAGTGCATCTGATGTATATGTAGCATTAAGTTTATCTACTTTTAATTTTATATCGGCATCATCCGATACATTCTTAACACATACTTTCCAGCCAAATGTAGATCTTGCCATCGATTCACTAAGGTTGAACGTATATGTCTTTACCTCATTGGCATACGAGAAGCTGTCATTCACAGGCTGATTATATACCAGTTCTGTAGGTGTGGCACTTTCCGCTGCCTGTACATCCTTTGGCAGGCATACCATTGATGCCACCATCATTGCTGCTGCCAGAATACCGCTCATTACCTTTTGTACTTAACCATATTAATCCTCCATTCCGCAGGCACAAAGTGCCGGAGGAATCGCGAGCCAAATGTCAGATTTAGCTCTGCGATAGATGCTATTTGCGGTGCCTGCATATGGTATTGTAAATACAATATAAAACATTTAGCCTGACATGCGTTTATATAGTCCTGAATGCATGGAATATTCTGTAAAAATATATTTTATACGTCAAGTGTGCAAAAAAACTGCCGCCCAATGGACATCTTACGATATATCCATAAGGGCGGCAGCCTCTGATTCTTATTATTAATCCCTAATTATTATTTAATTGTTCATACCGAATTGCAATTATATGTTAATTAATACTCCGGCTCAATGAGACCATATGTATTGCCTTTTCTCTTGTAGACGACATTAATCTGCTCTGTCTCTGAATTAAAGAATACATAGAAGCTGTGTCCGAGAAGCTCCATCTGTACGCATGCTTCTTCAGGATCCATAGGCTTAACATCGAATCTCTTGGTACGGATAATCTTAACATCCGCATCATCATCCACATATTCCTTATCTATATATTCCTGAGCAAATGCTGCTGCATCCTGCTGCTTGTCAATCAGCTTATTCTTATACTTCTTAAGCTGTCTCTCAATTACCTCTTCTACGAGGTCAATTGATACATACATATCGTTGCTTACCTGCTCTGAACGGATTATGCTTCCCTTAACAGGTATTGTTACCTCTATCTTCTGTCTCTCCTTCTCAACGCTTAATGTTACTTTGACTTCTGTATCAGGTGCAAAGAACCTGTCCAACTTACCGAGCTTCTCCTCTACAGCTTCCTTAAGTCCATCTGTTACCTCGATATTTCTTCCTACTATTACGAATCGCATGATGTCCATCTCCTTTACCAGTAGATTTTACTTGAATTTATTATAACACAATTAACAAAAATAACAAGCTTTTTTCAATCAATTTATCGTTTTTGTCATTTTCGACAGGCATTTTATTGTAAATGTTGTGTCAAGTCTAAATTTGTTTTTTATTGTCATTTTATGTATTTTTTACATATTACACAAAACTAATGTTTGTTTTTTGTCTCAAAAATTCACCTCAATCCACAGCATTTTTTTGTGGATAAAGTGGATAACTTAGTGCATAACTATTTTATAGCGTAAATATCGCACTTTTCAAGGGTGTTTTTTGTGGATAACTTGGTGACTTCTTTGGATAACTTTGTGCATTTGTAAACAGTGCAAAAAATTAGCGCTTTTTTTTGGGTATGATGCACAATATTACAAAAGTCAACACTATATGACAAATATAAATTTTCTAATAATTCATGTATATATTCTGAAAAATCAGGATAATCAGGCCGGCAGTTATATCTGCCACCCACCATCGAGTGTTATTATCTGGCCTGTCAGATATTCCGGAGCCTGCGCTATAAGCCTTATCATTGCCGCCGCTTCTTCAGGTCTTCCAAGTCTTCCAGCCGGAATCTCATTGATAAGCGCCTGCATTTCATCAGCTTCAAGGAATGCATTCATTGATGTGTCAATCGCTCCGCATGCCACTGCATTTACCCGGATATTACTCGGAGCAAGCTCTTTTGCAAGTGCCCTTGTGAATGCATTCAGCCCTCCCTTGGATGCGGAGTATGCTACCTCACATGATGCTCCGATATTGCCCCACACTGAGGAAACATTTATAATACATCCTCTGCCGCTCTTAAGCATCATAGGTATCGCGCGGCGGCATGTATTGTACGCTGCCGTAAGATTGGTCGATATCACGGCATGCCACTCTTCAGGTGTCATGTCCTGAAGCAGTCCTATATACGATATTCCGGCATTGTTCACAAGTATGTCTATACCCCCAAGTCCTTCCTGTGCCGCAGACATTACCCTGTCGGCGTCTTCGGCACTGCCGACATCTCCCATGCACATAACGCATCTGCACCCAAGCTCTGTTATCTGCGCATGCAGACTTCTAAGTGCCTCTTCGTCATGCGCACAGTTGACTGCAACATCATATCCTTTTTTTGCAAATTCCAGTGCAGCGGCACGTCCTATTCCTCTTCCTGCTCCGGTCACAAGCACCCTTTCCCGTGCTTCTTCCTTCACGCTTCCGGTATTACTGTTCATAAATTGCTCCTTCCTTTTCCAATATATTAAAGATAACTTCTATTCTATTCCTGTATGTGTGATTCTGCATGACAAACCTGCGCCCCTGCTCTGCAATCTGCCGGCGCTCATCATCATGTGCCAGATAATAATCCGCCTTACGGCGCATGTCATCTATGCTTCCAAACCACGCCATATGCACACCATCCTCAAAATACGCCGGAAGCTCCGCCTGAAAGTTAGTCAGCACAAATCCTCCGCATGCCATTATATCCCAGACTCTCAATGGAATTCCGCTCCTTATATTGCGTATTGTGAAGTTCATGTTGATATCAGAACCGCAGAATACACGCGGCATATCGTTATGGTATTCTACACTTCCCATATTATGCACACCTTCAATAGGAAGATGGCTGTCTGTATACAGCTTCACCTCATGATTCATCCCAAGCAGTGAAAGGCAGCCGATTCTCTCACGCTGTGCCATCTTAAAGCCGAGAAAGGTTGTATTAAAAACAAGTCCCATATCCGACAGCGACCGTTCCGAATTCTTAAAATCTATAAGCTGCGAAAGCTGTGCAAGTATATCCGGCGTCAGCAGCCTGTCGAATATATTATCTCCGAATATATCAGCCTGCGCATTCATTGCAGCGTCAAAATACCCTTTAAGGTAAGGTGTAAGCCTGTCTTCAATTCTGTCATAGGAATTCTTCTCATAGAGGCTTCCCACAAACGATATCTCCGACTCAAATCCCGTTGTATCTATATTTTCTGCCCTTGCCGCCATAAGCTCATCCGCTGCGAGAGGAAGGTAATACACATGCCTGACACCTGCATTTTTAAAATAATAATACTGAACCTTATCAAATATAAATATAAAATTCACATCATTAAATACCGACTCATGATACATTGCTATAAGAGGGCTGTCACATGTCCATGATATATATGGGATACCGCACGTCTGGCATGCGTCCGACAGCTCGCCAAAATAATTCACCGTGAATACAATATCCGGTGTAAAGTCATTTATCTCATCTGCAAATCCTTCCACAACCGCCTGCCTTGACTCACCTGAGTCAGTATCATATTCAATAGTCTTTGTCCGGTGCCCCATGCTCTCGAACGCAGCGGTTATCGCGGGATAATTGTATACTTTCCATTTGTATATGAGAACCTTCATATTAATCTCCATTCCGCAGGCGCAAAGTGCCGGAGGTATCGCGGGCCTGATATCAGATTTGGCTCTGCGACAGATGCTATTTGTGGAGCCTGCGTCACAAACAGCGTATACAGAAAAACGCATCCGAAGATTGTTATGTCTTACAGATGCGTTCTATCCTTAACCAATATTATATTATTTGAACTTTGCTTCTGTATCAAGCTCTATAATGCTTGCAAGTTCTGTAGATGATACTCTTATCATTCTGTGTCCCTTAATCAGTGTGTTCTGAATCTCAAGCATTGAACATACTGCTTTGACTTCTCCGTTCTTGCACATCACTGTGTGCTCATAACAGATGTTGCTTGAGAATACAAACTCTTCTCTAAGCTTGCCAACTATCTGCTTAATATCAAGACATGGAACAAGGTCCTTATATGTAACCCCCTCCGCTATATCTTCTCTTGTATATCCGAACATCTTCATGAAGCCCTCATCTGCCGTAATAATTCTTCCTGAACGGAGCTCCATTAAGCACTGTGAACACTCTAACTTGTGTACCTTTGTCTGATCCATGATTCCCATCTCCCATTAATAATCGATTAACTCTATGCTGTCATTATATATCAATAAGTGTATTTGCGCAATGTCTAATGTTGTGCAAGGAATGCGGCAGCAAGCCTGTCAAGGTTCCTCTGGTCAGATACTGACATTGTCTCCATCGCAGAATGCATTGCAAGAATAGGTATTCCTATATCTGCACTTCTCATCGGAAGCTGTGATGAGAGTATTGAACCAATCGTACTGCCGCCCGGAATATCCGACCTCAAGTAATTGACACTGCACTTCACCCTGTTATTACCGGCAAGTTCAAGGAGCTGTGCCGTCATATCGGCATCAGTGCAGTAATTCTGTCTGCTGCTGCACTTAATGGTAACACCGCTTCCCAGGCTTACTCCGGATGTCGGGTCGTATTTTTCGGGATGATTAGGATTATTGGCATGTGCAACATCAAGTGAAAGGAATTCTCCATTCATAACCATCGCCAGATATTCATTCCTGTCATACCCAAGCGATATGCATATTCTCTCTATTATATTGGCAAGAATGGTGCTGTCTGCACCATTCTTACTCCTGCTTCCGACCTCCTCATGGTCAAAGAATGCACTGATGACTATTCCCTGATTGTCCTCTATTCCTGTTATTGCATCAAGACATGCCTTTTCAGAGCTTACATTATCAATTCCGCCAGCCATAAGAAGTTCTCTGTCTCTTCCGACATACACGGGCTTCTCAGCATTGTAAATGCTTATATCATAGCTTAATATATCTTCAGGCTTAGCACTCACATTGTGTATGCGGTGTATATGATAAGCAAGCTCCTCCCTGAAGCTGTAACCCTTCTCATTGCTGTCATTCTGCGCATGTACTTCCTGTGCATATGCAAGAGGCAGCATGTCAATCTGCTTATTAAGCTCTATCCCTTCATTAATCTTGCGGTTCATGTGTATTGCAACATTGGGAATGACAAATGCAGGTCCATCAAAGTCAACAAGGAACTTTGCTGCCCTGCCATCCTTACCTCTTACCCATGCGCAGCCTGCCGCACCAAGCGGTCTGTCAAGCCACGTATTAAGAATCGCGCCGCCGTAGCTCTCTACATTAAGCTTTACATAGCTTCCCTGCTTAACTTCCGGATTCTCCTTTACCCTGAATCCCGGATGGTCTGTATGTGATGCAATTATCCTGAGCTTATCCTGTTTATCCGGCATGCCCACAGAAGCTACAGCACTTCCGGTTCTGAAAGCAATAACTGTTGTACCAAACGGACACACATAGTATCCGTGTCCCGGTTCGAGCTTCCACGCTTCATCTGTCTTAAGCTCAGTAAATCCACCGGTCTCATTAAGCTTTTTTATTATGTAATCCGAGGCATGGTATACTGACAATGCATTGGTAAGGAAATCAATCATCACTCTTCCTCCTGCTCTTTGCTTCCCGGCATTCTTACATCAATGCCGTTGACCTGTACACTGTCGCTTAATGTAATAAGAAGATACGGAACGTTGTCTATCATCCTTGTCTCCACAAGGTCGGTTCTGTCAGGCTTTACCTGAACAACAACATCCGGTGTCTTAATCTCAAACTTACGTGTACTTGCCACATTGGATGCAAGCAGAGGCTGTGTCATTGAACCGCCCGCTGCTTCTTCAAAATTATTCTCGAGCTCTTCTATCTTCCGGTTGTCAACGCCGCTTGCTGCGAGCAGATTAACAACCTCCTTTCTGCCAAGTTCAAGCGGTGTCTCATCATCCTTCTTTTCCTCAATAAGCTCTGTAAGCTGCTCGTGAATCTCCTTAACAACTTCAAATTCACACTCATCACCAAGCGTATCCTGAATTATCGCCTGGAAGGTCTCCTTCTGTCCGCCTGCTGTCATCGGAAGTGTACAGCCAAGCACTGTCTCAACGAAGTCGAACTTGAGCTCCTCTGCCTTGGAGGAATAATACAAAATGCTGTTCACATCTGCGCTTCTCTCGTTAAATGCAGGATAAAGGAAGCCCATTGCCGGCATATCCACTACCCAGTCACGTATTCTCTCATGAAACCCATTCTGCTCACTGTTATATGAAAGTCCCGGCTTGGACAGCTTAACAGGACATATGCAGCAGAGTATATGTCTGTATATCTCGTCCGATGCATCCTCCATCTCAATTCCGTCAGAGGTTCTGCCCGGAACGTCATACACTCCGTACACCAGAAGTATAAGATAGTTATCAGCCGTGTTGTAATTAGCTATAATCTCATCATAAAATGTCTCCAGCACCGCATCATCCTTAAGCTCACTGTCACGCAGATCCATAAGCTTCTGTTGTGATACCGTAACTTCGGTTGCTGCATCGGCAAATTCCATGTTGAGGATATTCCTGCCGAGTGTTCCCGTCATGCATTTTCTGAATATAGCCATATACTTGTGCATCTCATCCTGTGGAAGCGATAAAAATGCCTCGCGCATCATGGACTTTTTATTCTTGTCACCATCAACATAGCATCCGCAGATTGTTGATATGACACTGTTCTCGTTGGCAAAAAGCTTCTTAATCTCTGAAATCTCTTTTTTGTTCATTGCTTCTCCTTACCGTCCTAAAAATACAGGGCGCAAGCCGCAATCAACAGCCACGCCCTATAAATGATAATTTCATTAAGCAGATAGCGGGAATCGAACCCGTCTCTCCAGCTTGGGAAGCTGGCATTCTACCGATGAACTATATCTGCAGATATCATTAATATGATATCACTATAGAATCGCAATTGTCAACCAATCCCGAATCTCTTCTTAAGCCTTCTGCTGCAATATATAAATGCAGGAATCAGGAATATATCTGCTGCCACCCACGCACACGGATTAGCCATGCATGCTCCGTTGAACCGGAATACCGGAACAAGCGTGAATGCAACGACAGTTCTTGCAACCATCTCAAACACACCGGCAAGAACAGCAAAGCCCGCAAAGCCCATTCCCTGTATACAGAAACGTATGATATTAACGAGTGCAAGCGGTATGAAGAACAGCGCATTGACGATAAGAAATGTATGTGTCATCGCTATTACCTGCGTCTCCGATGCATCAACAAACAGCAGTGCTATGTAGCTTCCGAACAGATACTGTACCACAAGTGCCGCAATACTGTATACTGAACCCACTATCACGGCTGCACGTATTCCTGCACCTATTCTGTCGACCTCCTTGGCTCCTGCATTCTGGCCGCCGTATGTTGCCATTGTTGAACCAAGTGCATCGAACGGGCACGCGAAGAACATCTGAAGCTTACTTCCTGCCGTCATCGCAGCAACACTTACAGAACCGAGTGTATTAACCGATGTCTGTAAGATTACGCTTCCTATCGCTGTTATCGAATACTGAAGCCCCATCGGGACACCATTTACAATGAGGTTAATCGCATGCTGTCTGTGAATCTGTTTCTCACCCTTTTGGAACTTAAGCACGTCATACTTCTTATTCATGTAAATGAGACACAGAAGACCTGACACAAACTGTGATATATCTGTCGCCCACGCAGCTCCTGCAACTCCCATCTTAAGGCCTGTTATGAACCATATATCAAGGAATATATTCATAACCGCCGAAAGCACCAGGAATATTACGGGAGTCTTACTGTCTCCGAGCGCTCTTATTATACTTGATACGATATTATACAAAAATACTGTAGGTATTCCGGCAAATATTATTACTATGTAATTATATGAATGCCAGAAAATATTGTCCGGAGTCTTCATAAGTCTGAGAATTGACTGTGTGAACACAACCGAAAGTATAGTAAGTACTATCGAAAATACAATGCTCAGAATATAGCTGTTATAGACATATTTTCTAAGTTCCGAATACCTGCCCGCTCCGAACTGCTGGGCTATAGGTATTGCAAATCCACCGCATACGCCCATGCAGAAGCCGATTATCATAAAGTTAATTGAGCCTGTGGCTCCTACACCGGCAAGTGCCTCTACGCCAAGCGTCTTACCTACTATCATTGTATCTACAAGATTGTAGAACTGCTGAAAAAGCATTCCGAACAAAAGCGGAATGGAAAAACCGAGAATAAGCTTCATCGGCGAGCCTTTTGTCATATCCCTGACCATTGTTATTACCTCATGATTGTGATATTGATATTAAGACTGCCCTGTTCTTGCCTTTATGTAAGCCTCTATGACATCCGCAGTCTTCTCAAGCCCAAGTCTGCTGCTGTTGATGAGCAGATCGTAATATCTCGAATCGCCCCACTTGCCATCACTGTAATAATTATGATATGACTTGCGCTTTTTGTTCTTAGCCCTTATCATTCTTGCAGCTTCAGCCTCCGATACATTCACAATTCTGCTGATCCGCTCAATCTTCCTGTCATCATCCGCCGTCACAAATATAGTTATAAGTCCCTTATTCCCCGCGAGTATAGCATCTGCACAGCGCCCTACTATTACAAACGAATCTCCTCTTGATGCCATTGCACGTATGTAGTCAAACTCCATATTGGCAAGACCGTCTTCGGGAGCATTGCTGTAACCGCGAACTGTCTGCGATACAAATGCACGTCTCGGAGATTCATCATACTTCTCAATTGCCGAAACGTCAATACCTTTTTCACGGGCAACTTCACTAAGAAGATTCCTGTCATAAAATGGAAGATTCATTCTCTCAGCAATCATCTTTGCAATCTCATGTCCGCCGCTTCCGTATTCGCGTCCTACTGCTATAATCACCTGTCTGTCTTCATGTTCCATATCTGTCTCCATTTCTGCACTTTACATGCATAAAACCGAACTTTCCACGAATTATCCTACTTAGATTATAACATATCCGGAGCTATTTTAAAGCCAATATTACAAATGCAGAACACGCTCTCTTATCTCCTGTGTTCTTCCCTGATTCCAGAACTGCGTGCCGATATAGCCGCAGGTTCTTCTTGCGACATTAAGCGTATTCTGGTCCCTGTTATGGCAGTTAGGGCATTCCCATACAAGCTTTCCGCCATCCTCAACTATCTGTATCTCTCCGTCAAAACCGCACTTCTGGCAGTAATCGCTCTTGGTGTTAAGCTCGGCATACATGATGTTGTCATATATGAACTGAAGAACCGTTATGACTGCATTTATATTGTTCTGAAGATTAGGAACTTCCACATAGCTTACAGCGCCGCCGGTTGACAGTGCCTGGAACTGTGATTCAAACTTAAGCTTTGCAAATGCATCTATCTTCTCTGTAACATTAACATGGTAGCTGTTAGTTATATATCCCTTATCGGTAACGCCCTCAATAATGCCAAATCTCTTCTGAAGGCACTTTGCAAACTTATATGTAGTGCTCTCAATCGGAGAACCGTAGATGCTGAATGCGATGTCGGTCTCCTTGGTCCATCTGTCACACGCTTCATTCATGTGCTTCATGACTTCAAGTGCAAACGGTGTTGCCTCCGGGTCAGTATGTGACTTGCCGGTCATATAGCGAACACATTCGCACAGTCCCGCATAACCGAGTGATATTGAAGAATATCCGCCATACAGGAGCCTGTCTATCTTCTCACCCTTCTTAAGTCTTGCAAGTGCTCCGTGCTGCCAGAGGATAGGTGCTGCATCCGACAGTGTTCCCTTAAGTCTCTCATGTCTGCACATGAGTGCCCTGTAGCAGAGCTGAAGCCTCTCGTCAAATATCTCCCAGAATCTGTCATAGTTCCTGCCTGATGAAAGTGCCACATCTACAAGATTAATTGTAACAACACCCTGATTGAATCTTCCGTAGAACTTGTAATTGCCATTCTCATCCTTCCAAGGTGCGAGCGCACTGCGGCAGCCCATAACAGGGAAGCAGTTGCCTTCCTTAAGTTCTTTCATCTTCTTTTCAGATATATAGTCAGGTACCATTCTCTTAGCCGTGCATCTCGCAGCAAGCTCCGTAAGATAATAGTATGGCTCTCCTTCACGGATGTTGTCCTCTTCAAGAACATATATAAGCTTAGGAAATGCCGGTGTTATCCATACACCCTTTTCGTTCTTGACACCCTTTATTCTCTGTCTTAGCATCTCCTCAGTTATGAGTGCAAGGTCCTTCTTCTCGCTCTCATTCTTTGCTTCATTAAGATACATAAATATAGTCAGGAAAGGTGCCTGTCCGTTAGTTGTCATAAGGGTGATTACCTGATACTGTATTGTCTGGATGCCCTTCTCTACTTCCTTGCGGAGTCTCTTCTCAACTATCTCGTTAAGCACTTCCTCTCCCGCATTGCTTCCAAGCATCTTAACTTCGTCAAGCACCTCCTTCTTAATCTTATCTCTCGACACCTGTACAAACGGCGCAAGATGTGCAAGGCTTATACTCTGTCCGCCGTACTGGTTGCTTGCAACCTGTGCTATTATCTGCGTGGCAATATTGCATGCTGTTGAGAAGCTGTGCGGCTTTTCGATATATGTTCCGCTTATGATAGTTCCGTTCTCAAGCATATCTTCAAGATTAACGAGGTCACAGTTATGCATATGCTGTGCAAAATAATCCGAATCATGGAAATGTATTATGCCCTGCCTGTCTGCTTCAACGATATCCGGCGGCAGCAGTATTCGCCTTGAAAGATCCTTGCTTACCTCTCCTGCCATATAGTCACGCTGTACACTGTTTACAACAGGATCCTTATTGGAATTCTCCTGAAGGACTTCCTCATTATTACATTCTATAAGTGAAAGAATTCTGTCATCTGTCGTGTTGGACTTACGCACAAGCGAACGCGTATAACGGTATCTTACATATCCCTTGGCAATCTCAAATGCGCCCTTGGCCATTATCTGGTTTTCTACAAGATCCTGAATCTCCTCCACAGATAATGTCCTGTTCATCTTCTCGCACTTGTACTCTATATAGTCCGCAATATCATCAATCTGCTCTTCCGTCAGCTCTTTTCTTATTCCTGCATCATTGGCTTTCCTGATTGCCATTATAATCTTATCAATATCAAATTCTTCTTCCGAGCCGTTGCGCTTTATTATCTTCATTCCTGCTTCTCCCTTTCCCTGTATGATAAATCCGGTTCAATATAATGTCCCCGCCCGCGTGCATTATTGACTAACCTTTAATCATTAAATGCATGTAGCCCTTATAGTATAACCACAATATATAGATAATTCAAGTGGTATTTTTACCAAATATTGCGTCTGCTTTTATACAAACAACCCATTGTAAAGCCGCTTCGCATAGCTGTCCGTCATGCCGCTTATGTAGTCAGTTACCATAAGTATCCTGAGATAAAGCTTCTCACTTTCGTCCCTGCCATCTGACTGGGCTTTGTACATTGATTTGTAGAATCCCGATATTATATCAATCGTCCGGCAGTCGATAAATGTCATTTTATCGTCTGTGTCAAAACGCACTGCTGCCGGCATAAACTGTCCAAGCAGTGATTCTATTACTCTTCTTCCGAACAGCTCTGTCTTAATCTTAACGGGACTTGTATATATCATCTGCTCGCTAAGCTGTGATATTGCTCCGATTATGTGGCCTGATGATGTATTTTCAAAAAGCCCGCCTTCAAATGTTCCGTTTATTATTGCATCATAATTCTTTACAAATGAATCCGAGGCCTCTTCTATCATTAACCTCTTCATGCGCTTATTCCACATCTGAAGTGCCGTCAGTTCAGGATTTCTGTGCCCGCTTCCTATCTCTTTTGCACACAGTTCCTTAAGTATACCTATATTCTTATACATGTTGTCATATCCATTGGCTTCTGCATACACTTCCAGCGATGCTTCTATCTGGGAATAGCTGATAACTTTCTTGACCATTGCGTCTTCTATGTCGGATGTTCTGTACGCTATGTCATCTGCTGCCTCAAGAAGATATGAGAGAGGATGCCTGCTGCCATTCATTCCCGTCTTTGACGATATGTCGTCAAAAAGCGCCTTTTCAGCAGTATTATAGCCGAATTTACGATATTTTGATGACGATGCGACTGCAACAGACGAGACCGGATATTTGATTATTGCCGCAAGCACCGCATATGACAGGTTGAACCCTGCAAGTGTTCCCAGATATGGCGTTGCAGACAATATTCTCAGTGATTGCGCATTGCCTTCAAAATGGTACAGGTCTCCGAGCTGTTCGTCTGTAAGTATTCTGTCTATGCTTACACCTTTAAGCTTAAGGCTGCTTATATTATTCTGAAACCATTCCCTTATTGCATATTCGCCAAAATGTCCGAATGGCGGATTGCCTATATCATGAACAAGCCCTGCACACAGAAGCACATCAGAAAAATCTTTTTCCGAATGCGTATCAAACCACTCATCCGCACCGGCATCACGTAACTTTCTGAATACATACTCTCCGAGCTTTTTTCCTATGGCCGAAACTTCCAGTGAATGCGTCAGTCGTGTTCTTACATAATCATCTTCCTCAAGCGGAAACACCTGGGCTTTATCCTGAAGTCTTCTGAAAAGCGTGCTGCTTATTATCGTGTCATAATCATTCTCATATGTAACTTCACCGCATTCTGCAGCATCCGCACTATCTTCATGATATCGTGCATCTGACATAAGCATATTCCAGTTCATTGCCATAGAAAATCCTCCATCTGTAATTGTGTTCAGGTAATAATTATTGTTCATAGCACCATTGATTTAATAATAACACATGCAGGAAAGCAATTTAATAATCCTTATTACCCATTTTCATGACCTGTAAGACATGCTATCATCGTCATCATGGGAGGAACGGTTATGTACTATGAAACAAAATACAAAACAGGCAAAGGTGCTATTCTTCCTTCGGTTATTGGAATAATGGCTGATGTGATTCTCATAATTGTACTGTCATTCAATCTGCTTTAGGAGGAATCACTGACATGTTACTTAGTATCGCACTCATTATGCTTATCGGCATGGCATCGGGATATATATGCCGCCGTCTGAAGCTGCCGGGTCTTCTCGGCATGATTATCACGGGAATTATATTAGGTCCGTATGTGCTTGACCTGATAGACCCGTCAATTCTTAACATTTCCGCTGACCTGCGTAAGATTGCCCTTATAATAATTCTTACAAGAGCCGGACTTACGCTTGACATTAATGACCTTAAGCGTGTCGGAAGACCTGCCATTCTTATGTGCTTTGTACCGGCAACCTTTGAGCTTGCGGGAATGCTTCTTCTGGCTCCCCGTATTCTTGGAATAAGCCTGCTCGAGGCCGCCATTATGGGTGCTGTTGTTGCGGCAGTATCTCCTGCCGTCGTTGTCCCTAAGATGATTAAGCTTATTGATGAAGGCTACGGAACTAAAAAAAGCATCCCGCAGCTTATTCTTGCAGGTGCTTCCGTGGATGATGTGTATGTAATAGTTCTTTTCAGTACATTTACAGGGCTTGCAAAGGGAGACCGCGTCTCTGCAATGAGCTTTATTAATATCCCCGTATCCGTAGTGTTGGGAATAGCTCTCGGAATTGCGTCAGGATGGCTTCTTGCCGTATACTTCGAGAAAGTTCATGTGCGCGACACTATCAAAGTTATTATAGTGCTCAGTATATCATTTATTCTTGTGTCTGCCGAAAATGCCCTGAGTACTCCGATTACATTCTCGGCACTGATAGCTGTTATGTTCATGGGAATTGCTCTTTCAAGATACCGCAATGAAACTGCGGTACGCCTGTCGGGAAAGTTTAACAGACTGTGGGTTGGGGCCGAGGTTGTCCTGTTCGTGCTCGTAGGCGCTTCTGTCGATATCGGATATGCGCTGTCTGCCGGAGCCGGTGCAGTCATTCTTATATTCGGTGTGCTGATATTCAGGATTGCAGGCGTATTTGTCTGCCTGCCCGGTACGAATCTTAATATGAAAGAAAGATTATTCTGTATGCTTGCATATACTCCAAAAGCCACTGTCCAGGCTGCAATCGGAAGTGTTCCTCTTGCAATGGGACTTTCATGCGGAAGCATAGTGCTCACTGTAGCGGTGCTTGCAATATTAATAACAGCACCGCTCGGAGCATTTATGATAGATCTTACTTATAAGAAACTTTTAAGCCTGTAAGGGTTGTGGTGTTCTGCCAGCCGCCGGTTCCCGTGGTTCCGGTGTGCTGGACTGCAATTCCACCATGCAGATTATCGGGAACATCTGCCTTAAGATGGACTTCCTGTAATGCATGCTGCTCTGCCGTAGTCCTGACATCAGCCGTAAGACTTCCATCCATGTATTTCACATCTATGATACACTCTGACACAAAGCAGCCGGATATTACTTTGTCAGATATAAATGTCGTTGTTCCCTCTTCATATTGCACAAGTACAAATACACACGCGTTGGATGCCTTTGGACTCCTGTAAATTCTTAAGCCGTATCCGGTAAGATTCTCCGTATCAAACTTAATGCATACATCCATATACTGATATGCGCTTCCAAAGCCCTGACATGACGTCTTGGCAGGCTCTGCCGTAAGGTGCAGGCTCATACCTCTATATATCTTAACCCGGTCATTCTGTCTGTAGGTCGGTGTATACATAATTCTTGCGCCCTGCGTTCCCTGATACAATCCGGGATGCGTGCAGCCGTCACCTGTTATGCCGTAATGCCACGGCTCTGTACACTCTTCACCGTGCCAGCTTCCGAAGCTGCAGGTATCTGTCGGACGGTAATAATCCACAGACCACATGCCTTCGGCTATATTTTTCCCCATATTGAGAGGAATATCTGAAAAATCTGTGCAAATGTCATAGCCATCAGTATCCGTATCTGCAATTCTTCTGTCTGTAACCGCAACAACTTTTGCACCATCACAGCTTGATGTGCATCTCGGAATGACAGAGGCTCCTATATAACTGCCGACATCTGCTGCCGTTATCTTATATGACAGTTTAGGGCTGTTTCTTGTAATTGCAGTCAATCTTGCACCCTCACCCCTGCTGCCGTCACAGCGGTACCATGAGACAACCGACCTGTCCGTATGACCGTTAAGTTCAAGCTCATAGCTAAGCTCTGCATTACCATTGCAGATTGACAACTCCGGGTATTTAGTGAATTGCGGTGCTTCCGTTACAGGAGCATCTATTCTGAGCTTATATGCTCCGTGCAGTCCGATTGCCGTCACAGCCTCTATTACAACATCCACGTATTCTTTATCGATATTGCAAAACGCTTCCGGTCTTCCGGTAACAGTGCAGCTTCCGTCATTATTGTCATTTACATTGACAAAGTCCTTATAAATATCATCGACATAGAATGTTATATTGCCGGCATCACCGATGCCGCCCCAGAAGCACAGTGCCCTGGATGATACAACCGCCTTGGATGATGCAGCCGCCCCGGAAACTGTTCCTGCGGACAGGCCACTGTTCTGCACGCTGTCAGCATCTGCCTGTATACACTCCGCATCTGACGACAGTATAAGCTGCACCGGAATATTATCAGCCGAACATGCGCCGGACTGTACGCCAACATTCAACGGATCCCAGCCATCACTGCCTCTTAGCAGGTTGTAGGTATTATAGCATCCGTAATCATCAAGCCTGTATGCCTTAAGAAGCGGCAGTCCTGACATATCAACGGTTGTCTTTGACCGTAGTCCGCCAATCACAACACTCTCTTTGTTATGCGTATTATCGCACTGGTAACATCTGAGCTGCGGGTCAGGGTATCTTGTCCAGCCGATTCCGAACGGAACATCAAAATTGCTGTGATATCTGCACCCAACAGCCGCCACCTGTCCGCCATCCTTTGTAAAATACTGCATTCCCTCAACCCGCGGGTCTGCCTCAAGGCAGTTAAAATCGCAGTCAAGGAAAACGGCACCTGTCCGGGTCGCTGAAAAAAGCGGTCTGCTTCCGTAAAAGTCAAAATCACAGCCGACAAAAACAGCATTGCTTGTTATTGCATCATTAGTTGATTCAAAATGGCAGTTATGGTACAAGGCTCTGTCGGCACCCTCAACAGGCCTTAAGTTAAGCCTGCCGATAAAGCGGCAGTTATCGGCGAACATTCTGTCACCCTGCATTATTGCAAGCTGTGCCTGTGTTATCGCATCTGTGCGCCTTCTGTGATTCCTGGATGCATCACGCTTATATTCAAGGTCTGTACTGCAATAATTACCTATCGTCAGATTCTTTATAGTCAATGATTCACACTCAAAATGAAACATTGTGTAGTTGCCGTTGGCTCCGTGCGACTGTCCTCTGTTGCCTGCAATCACAACATCCTCTGCATCGTCTGTAAGCCCGGCAAATTCAAGGCTGTGCGCTGTAACAGCTATTCCGTAAGGTACGTCATAGCCGCCCCACGGCTGCATAGTGTCGTCTGCCTCAGGGTCATCAATCCAGTATACGCCGGGCATTATGTACACTGTCAGCTTCTTATCCGCCATCTTTTTTGAGTTAATTGCATCCTCTGTGGGCGTGGGTCTGAGCATGCTTTGTATATTATTGTAAATGTAGCTGCCTGCCTGCACCTCTGTATCTGTGAGTGATGCATCAAGAAGCACATGCTCGCTGTCAAGTGGTAATTCATAACCTTTGTAATTCATTCGGTGGTCTCCTTATATCACTTACTTATCTCTATGTGAACGTCATCCTTCTGCCATTCTGTCATTATGTCATTCATCAGCTTTAACACCGTAATGCTGTCCTTTGGCGTATATATCCTGCTTGACTGCATATGATGCTTTACACATGATGACACTTCGCGTATCTCATACTCAAATCCATTAATATCCACAGGGCTCTCAACCGTGTATTCTTCATCATTATCCGGCTTCACAGTCATTGATACTGCATGCTGGAAGTCATCTATATATATGCTTCCCTTTGTCCCGAATATTGCAGCATGCCTGTCAATCTTCATTCCGATTGTCTGTATACATTGTGCTGTTCGTCCTCCCGGATATGCCAGCTGCAATACACTGTAATCATCTGTGCCATACTCATTCATATGAACACAGGTATCAAAGCTCTCCGGTGCCGCATTCATAATCATATGAAGAAATCCGAGATTATATATGCCTATATCCAAAAGTGCGCCTCCGCCAAGCTCTGCCTTGAACTTACGCTCACGTCTTGCTCCTGTCGCAATAAAGCCATACTCACATCTTGCATGACGCACATCACCTATTACACCATTTTCGATTAAACCGGTTAATTCCCGGTAGAGCGGCAGAAATCTTATCCAGAAGGCTTCCATTATAAACAGTCCCTTCTGTGCAGCGTAATCATACAGCTTCTCAGCCTGCGATGCCTCTATCGTAAATGGCTTCTCACATAACACATGCTTTCCTGCATCAAGACACATCACACAGTTCTCATAATGCATACTGTTGGGTGTTGCAATATACACTGCATCAACTCCCGCATCCTTAAGCATGGCTTCGTACGAACCATAATATCCCGGTATTCCGAACTCATTGGCAAATGCCGCTGCTTTCTCTTCACTTCTTGAGGCAACTGCCACGAGCTTCTCCTCTCCTCCCATACGATTCACGGTATCGGCAAACTTCCGTGCAATTGTTCCTGTTGCAAGTATTCCCCAATTCATCGCTAATATCCTTTCTTATATCTGTTCCTGTATCTGTTAAGCAGGTCTTCTATCTGCAGGCTTAGATTCTCTGCAAATGTTCCTTCACGTCCATGCACTATCTTAACCCAGAAATCAAGTTCTGTATACACTGCATCTGTCTTTTTTACCTGAATCTTTACCTGCGCGCGTCTGTGTTCGAGCATCGGGATTATAATGTAATACATTCTGTCATCTTTAAATGACAGGTAGCCTGCACTCTGGCCTTTTTCATTTTTCAGATACAGCCTGTGACCGGATATCTTTTCAGGATACAGCAGCGCTCCGGGAACTATATTGAGCCTCACGCGCCTTGCCGGTATCTTCTCAAGCATGCACAACATATGATATATATCCGCGTCGTCATGTGCTGCCGGTTCTCCGACAATCAGCGGGAGCGTCCCTCCGGCATCGATAAACTGCTGTGCAAGCAGATATGCCAGCTCTGCCTGAAACTTAAGCTTCGCTTCCATATCAGCGTCTGCCTGTATGTCATCAAGAATCGCAGCACTGCATTCCAGCATGCTTTTAAGAAAAAGACTGAAATCCTCCTCAGGTTTCCATATGTATCTGCCACTTGCTATAACTATATCTCCAAGCCTGTTGCCGTCCACATCCTCTACACTGTGGTATACATTACGTGCGGCATATGCATTGGGATTCTCCGGTGCATCCCACGCCAGAGCCTTACTGCGCTCATCACCGGAATGTCTGCCGGCACGTTCCTGACGGTTATGTGAATTATCTTCCGGTGTCACATATCTGCAAATGACTTCGTATGCCTCATTAATCTCCTGAGCAGTATACGGATAACCTCCTGTTGCTTTTGCGGCATTGGAATCCGGGTGTGCCATATGCATAAGCTGTCTGTATCTCTTTTTTATCTCTGTTCTGTCTGCATTCCTGTCTACACCAAGAATCCTGTATGCCTGAGCCCTGACCAATTCTTTCTCCTGCTATCTGTTATTTATTCGCGGTATTTTTTGTAAACTGCTGTTATATTACCTATAATAACTGCTATTGCAGCAATTAGCCACGACGGCGATATCACAGGCTTTATACGTGCCACATGTGGTCTTGTATCTGCACTGTAAGCAACAATCAGTGTATCTCCAATACGCTCACCTATTCCGGCAGCAACATATCCCCTGCAATTCCCTGTGCCATCAGGCTTTTTAACGATTACCGCAGCCTCTTCGCTTCTTCGGACACTATGGTCATAATACCCCTCCGTCAGCTCATAATGTGACGTATGCGGAAAATACCCAAACAAAAAGCCTCTGTTCTCCCATGTCCATAAGCCTGCCAGAATAAATATACTGAATATAACTGTTGTCAGTATATTCCCGTAATCTTTCTTCCCCATACTACTCTCCATATATGTATATGATATTGCGCTGTTACTTACGTCCCCAGCCAAACAGCCCCTTCTTCTCATAAGGCTCTGTTGTATATGAGACAAGTTCATATCCGATGCCTTTTATCTCCTTCTTGGCCCATGGAATATCAATCTCTTCCTCACTTATGATAACACACTCTCCGTCTTTTGCGGATGAATTAACCTTCTTTACCTTAAAATTGCTGCGAATCAGATCATTCATGTGTGATTCACACATTCCACACATCATACCATCAATCTTCAATGTTGTCTTAACCATAATAATCTCCATTCCGCAGGCTCTGTATGCTTCTGATAATGTCTGTAATGCCTGCTGCACATATAATCAATTATTATATATACCCCTGTGGGGTATTTGTCAATTCGGTATGTGATTGATTTTTCTCAATTGACAGCCTTAACGCCGCCGCGTTAAGGCACAACTGTCAGAAGCTGTGTCCGCCTCCTGAGCTTCCGCCGCTGTCTCCGCCACCACCGCTGCCGCCAAATCCGCCTGAAGAATCTGAGCTGCTCTCGCTGTAACGGTATGAATACTGGCGTACGCATTTTTTCTGAATGTCAATAGTCATGCTGTTGTTATCACCATATGCTGATCTGACCGTATCCTTATGTGCTCCGTTTGCCTTCCGTGACACAAGAAGGAAAATATAATTTGTAAGAAAACCAAGCATTACCGCCAGAAGCGCGTTGGTTGCAATCTGCATCGGACGCTTTATCGATAATCCGTTAATTCGGAGCTGTGCCTGATTAAATGCCTGAACCGCACACTGTGCATACTGCTCCTTGGACGCAAGCTTATATATATTGTCCGTAATCGCAAGTGCATCCCTGCTGCGGATTATCTTGCGCACCGGTCCCGTACAGTACATATATATCTCACGGTGATACATATCTATCGTAAACATCACAACCGGAGCTGTCTTTTTACTGCCAAAATATGATGCACACACATTGGCACATACATCTGCCGTCTCACCGGCTTCATTTCTGTCAGTTGTATAGAATATAACATTGGAATCGGCTGATATTGCCTTCATTGCCTCTATTACATCTGCTTTGCCTGAAGCGTCAACTATCTGCGCCTTATCATAATATATGATTCTGTGACCATCTGCTTCCGTAATATCTTCTGTAACACTTTCCGTAATACCTTCGATGTCCTGCGCTGCTGCGGCTGTTAATGTACCGCATGTCAGCATTCCGCTTCCTATGGCAAGTCCCGCGATAACGGCAGATAATGCAATAATCATGCATATTATTTTCTTTTTAATCCCTGTCATGCTCACGCCCTCCCTTATAAAGCTCAAACTGCGGAAGCGGTCTGGTACAGGACAGATTATAATCCCTTATTATTCCGAATATCGTAAATATATCAACCGCATATGTTCCGAGAACCACTATGTAATACCATATGTCATCAACAGGATTTATAAATGCCGTCACGATAAGGACTGCTGTTGCGAGCAGTGAAAGCACCGATACAGGAACCGATTTTGTGGAATTTTTAAAAAGTACGGCATACCTCGGAGCACTGACACTAATCATAATAATCTGTATAAATGCCGTTATTGCACACACTGCAACCTTAAAGGAAACACCGCTCTCGCGGTACTCGCTTCCTGCCGCCACTGCTGTCATACCTGCCTGCGCTGCCGCATTTACCGCCTGTGCCGCCGCATCTGCCTGCTGCAGCCTGTCTGTTATCATCGGTACCGCAACTACGGCGAGTACTGAAAGTACAGCAAATACCGCAATTGCCGTAAGACTTCCCGCAAGCCTGCTATTAGCAAGAGTTACCGCACCTTGGGTGTGACGCGCCTTATATCTGTGCTTTATCTCATGGTCATACATTTTACTTATATTCATATTATACAGCACTGAAAGAGTAAGATTTATAAATGCTGCCATTACGATTGAGCTTTTTGCCGTAAGTATAAAGCCCTGAAGCAGATTCAATACGATAAACAGCACAGCCGATACAGCCAGTGATATCCCAAAAAACCATTTGATATCCACAGGCAGGTCACAGCTTATCTTACCGGTTTTTCCGTTTATTACCGAATACGCCATACGGTTATTATTTCTATATGCCATAAACCACACCGGCTTAAGAACATCGCCGGTATTGGTGACCTTAACATCCGGTCTTGTATTGGGTGATTTGGTCTTAATACTTCCCGGCATCTTAACGCTGACACTCTTCTCCGCCCGCTCATATGCCGTATCCTTCACAAATTCCGTATACTCCTCCGCCGGCACATCCGCTGAGTCTGCATAAAAGCCGCACAGGTATCCCGGTGCAAATTTTCTGAACTCTTTACAGTTATCGTTAATCAGCTCACTCTGATCATCATCAAATGCATCTGATGCGTCATGCGTGATTTTATTTATGCTGCCGGACACAACCGCATTAATATCCCATATCTTTACGTTGCATTTTTTCTTATCACCGCTGCCGCTTACAGTCTCTGACCTGCCCTTCATATGATAGGCTCCGTCAAATTCGGCATCATATACGTGATACGGCACATAGATTCCCCTGAATTCGTGAATACCGTCCTCAAGCCTGTAGTCATTCGGAACATAATTGTTCTTATCCACAAATTCTTCAAATATCTTCTTACAGCCTTCCTTATCAACCTTAAATGGTATTATGTAATGCGGTACTTCAATCTTATCTGTTCCCGAATGCCTTACAGCCGGCGCACCGCAATAGCTGCAGAAGCCCGCTATCGTATTATCATTGGAGTATACTTCTCCGCCGCACTGTGAGCATCTGAATACGTTAAATGTATCAGCACTCTCTGTGTTATCCTTAACCGATGTAACCCCATATTCCTGCCTGCATGACGGACACTTGAGCTTCTGCTTCGCTACGTCAAACTCCAGTGCGCTGCCGCAATCCGGACATGCTATCATGGTTATCCCTCCCCTTTTTATATCTGCTGCCTTGATTGTATCAGAAAACAGGGAGACGTGCAAAAAGGATTTTGCACTGTCTCCCCGAATACCCACTATTATTTTCAGATTGTTATTTTCAGATTAGTCCGGCAAGTGCCGGAAGTGCCATTGTAAGCGCCGGAATATAGGTTACAAGCAGAAGCCCGAGAAGTATCGCCACATAATACAGCAGCATGTAGGGCAGTGTCCTGGCAAGTGTACTTCCGCCCACCCTTATTGCGACAAAAAGAGTGTTACCAACAGGCGGCGTTATATTGCCTATACAAAGATTATATACAAGAATCAGCCCAAACTGCACGGAATTCATCCCAAACGACTTGACAATCGGCAAAAAAAGAGGTGTGAATATCAGAATTGCCGGAGTTACATCCATAAATGTTCCTGCTACAAGCAGTATTAGATTCATTATCAGAAGTATAAGCACCGGACTTTGCGTCACTCCGAGAAGTGCCGCCGATACTGCCTGAGGTATCTGCTGGAATGACATTACCCATCCGAGTACATTGGACACGCCGATAAGAAATACAACAAGTCCACTCATGCGCGTGCTTTCAATTACAATTCTCCAGAATTTTTCCAGCGTTATATTGCGGTAGCATATTCCGAGAATAAGTGCATATACAACTGCTATTGCCGAACCTTCCGTTGCCGTGAATATCCCTGCGACAATTCCTCCTATTACGACTACTATGAGTGACAACGCAGGAATTGCCCTGACGGTGCATATTCCGAGATTCTTCCAGTCAAAGCTTCCCGGCACACCCCTGTAGCCTTTTTTAACCGCAAATATTATTCCGACGGCAATACAACACAGCGCCCACACTATTCCCGGAACATATCCGCCGAGGAACAATGCCGCAACAGATGTTCCGCCCGATGCCAGCGAGTATGTTATCAGCGCATTGGACGGAGGAATAAGAAGTCCTGACGGTGCAGATGCTGCATTGGTTGCAGCACATAATGCCGGATCATAGCCAAGCTTCTCCTCACCGTCCCTGACCATACTGCCAACCGCCGCACATGCCGCTGCCGCTGAGCCTGATATTGCTCCGAACAGTGAATTGGCTGCTGCATTGGTTACCAGCAGTGCGCCCGGAAGCTTGCCGAGTACCGCCATTACAAAGTCAACAAGCCTTTTGGCTATTCCGCCCTGATTCATCAGGTTACCGGCAAGTATAAAGAAAGGTATTGCCGTCAGACTGAACTTGCTCATTCCGACAAAGGTTCTCTGTGCGGCAGTTATGACCGCCACATTCATATCCATTGTGGCAAGAATCGCCGCAAGAGCTGAGATTCCTATTGAATATGCAATCGGCACTCCCAGCGCCAGAAGCACAAGAAGGACAGCAAGTATTATGATAAGTGACTGTACCGCCATTATTCCACCTCCTCATTGAGCATTTGTATTACATTATAGATATCACGCAGTTCTTCATGCTCTTTCAGAAAATTCTCATGCATCGGCAGACATATCTGTCTGAACAGCTCCGTATCCGGATAGAGAAATGTTACTCCCTGCTCCTTCTGCGCCCGCTCACGCGATGCCTCAACTGCATGGTCCCATTCTTCTCTCTCAATTCTGTTAAACAGCTCAAATCCCTCATCAAATACCGCTCGCTCCTCTTCCGTAAGCGATTCAAGGAATTCACAGTTGCCAATCAGAATGTCGGGTATCATCTGATGCCTATCGTAAGAATAGTATTTGCACACATCTCCGTGTCCGTTAGAAGTCAGCGCAAGCTCATTATTCTCTGCTCCGTCAATTACATGTGCCTGAAGCGCCGTGTATACATCCCCAAAGCCCATCGGTGTAGCAGAGCCGCCAAGCAGCTTCATCATCTCAACATTAGTAGGTGACTGCTGGACGCGTATCTTAAGCCCTTTAAGGTCTGACGGGCTGTTAATCTCTTTATTGACCGTATAAAAATTTCTCGTTCCTGCATCAATCCACGTCACCGCCTCAAAGCCCGCCTTTTTTGTTGATGCAAATATACCAGACGTTATATCCTCATCATCCATTGCAGCATGATAGCTTGAGGTTGAAGCAAACAGATACGGAAGGTTAAAAAGTGTGTACCTGTCCGAAAATGTCTCAAGTATTGAATTACTTGCAACACAGAAATCTATTGCCCCGGTCTGCGTAAGCTGCACCATATCAGTCTGTGCGCCGAGAAGCTCATTTGGAAATATCTCTATGTCAAATCTGTCACCAAGCCGCTTCTCAACGTATTTTTCAAACTCTGCCAGCCCTATGTTAATCGGATGGTCAGTTGCCTGATTATGTCCGATTCTTACTATGCGCCTTCCGCTGCCACTCTGTTCTCCATGCCCGATATCACAGGCGCATGTCACGGATGCCATTATGACAATAATTATAAATGCTGCTATTTTGCCCGATATTCTTCGCAGATTTTTTGCTGTACTGTTCATTTTTGCACAATCCCCATTCTGCAGATGCATTCCGCAATACAGATGCACTCTGCAATTTTAGATTCCGCACTAAAATTGCACGTCTTCTTATAGACATTATCTGCAACAGAACGTGGATTTATTCTAAAATTTCTATAATTATTTCCAATTCTGTTTTTGTATCCCCATCCTTTGGTACCATACCAAATTTTTGAAATACAAATCCAGTAAATATGTCACAATCTTCTTCTGTAAATGCAACGCCTACAAATACAAAAATATCTTTTCAATCGTACTTAATACTTAACTATTATTATATATTTTATCAACGCTTTTTAAAAAAACACCTCAGAACCGAAGTTCTGAGGTGTAATATACTTTTCTGAAACGCCATAAGACGCTTTGAATTGTAAAATATTATCTCTTTGAGAACGTTTGTATATCCTGAAAAGCCCTTAAATAGGGGATTTGTGTGCACCAGTGTTGCATATGTGTTGTATACGGTTGGCTCCCCACACATTCCCTGAACTACTACTATAAAAATACATTCATCCACATATACATATAATATGTGAATATGGTTAAAATTTTAATTACTATTCACTTATCTTTTTCCTCTAATAATAAAATTATTTCACACATATAATAGTAATTACTAATTATTGACTTAGTCATGTCATCCATCAAATCCGTATCATAATTAGTCAAAAATTCAAATTGAGCATCTCGTATCTTTTCTTTTGATAATAATTCAATAATGTCTTTGTCCTTGAATGAACATTCATATATTTCATGAGCCATTACATTTCTCATGTTAATAAGTTTAATAATACAACTTTGTAAATCAAATACAGTTGATTCTCTTTGCACCGATTTTATGCTATCATTATATTTTTTAATGATATTTGATGATTTGTTGATTTTTATTATTTGATTGATTTTTAATAATCCAAACTCTTCTTCTCTTTTAAACTTAATCTCATTCAATTTTAAAGCTTCAACATCATTGTCTATATATGTACTAATCAATCCTCCATAATAAAAATACAATTTATTTAAATTTTCTTTATCAATACACTTCAAACTTTTTTTAAAATCATATTTCACCATTTTTTCAAGTTTATTAAATGTATCTAGAAACTGATATACCACCAACGATTTCAACTGTAAAACCAATATTTCTTTACTCTGTTTAAGCATTAGTATTCTACTCCTGCATAATATTTATCACACGTTCTAATCTTTTATTAACATTACTTGTAGTTGGTGATGATTTTTCAAATGTTTTGCTTATTTCATCATCAGACACTATATTATCTAATTTATTATAAAGTTTTTCCTTGTCTGTAATTACAAAAGGAATACATGCATCAACCAAATAATCTTTATTAGGGTTGTCATACAATTTATCTAACAATTCAATTGTTGCTTGCAAAATAGATTTTACTTTCTCTTGATCAATTTTTTCTTCCCCCTTTTGTATTTTTTGTAATACCATATTAATCATATCTCTAGGTCTAGAATTATATGACTGCACAATACTATTTGATAAGTCTGATTGAATATAAAATGCTAAACTTCTATAAAATCTACCATAATCTTCAAACCTTTTAATATCATTTTCTGTAAAAAGCTTTTCATACTGCTGTTTTAATACTGAATCTGCTCCTTGTGCAACCCTATCATTAATAAATTCTTCTATTGTATTTGTGACGTCAGAACGATATATAGCTCTTCTAATTTCATTTACCTTTAATTTTTCAGCACCCTTATTTAACCTAGCAAATATATCGTATTTAGTAAACTCTGGTGAATTGGCAGTTATTACATATATATCCAACACAGATGATAACATTTGAGTTGTCTGCTCACTATCAACTTCTTTTATTTCCAAAAAATTTTTTCCACCAAAAATATCTTTATAATATTCTAATGATTTTTCTGCCAATACCAATTTCCCATTAATAAAATCTAAAACAGCAGTTAATCGTTGTTTTCCGTCAACCACTTCATACTTATTTTCAGATAATAAATCATCTCCCGGAATCTCTACAACATAAATAGGCGGAATCATAATTTCCATATACAAAGACTCTATAAAGGCTGTTTTTTTATCATCTTTCCATATTTCTCTTCGTTGATAGTTTGGATCTAATATTAATTTCTTGTCTTTTATTTTTTGAAATATTTCCAAAATTGACCATGTCTGTTTTACAATTTTTGTTTTTTTCAAAAGCATGCGTTTATTTTCAAACTCATTTGGTACATTTTTTTCGTCTTCAACATATTCATTCTCAGCCAACTGAAGATCCTCTTCTCTACCATCAACTTCCATTGTATGTTTTAGCATTTAATAACCTCCCTATATTTTGTCACTATATGGCAATGACATCATATAACTTCTCATATATTCCAAATCGATTTTGCCTATTCTATTTACAGGCAATTTTATTATTTCCAAATTCAGCCTAGTTTTTGTCAGCTTTCTGCCATATATATATTTATATGAAAATTGTTTCATTACAGTTGCTATAAACAACCCAGTATATATATCCATATTAAACTTTGGAATTAAAACACCACAATCTGCATTTGCATTAAATCCATATCCATGATATGTAACATATCCAGTCTTACTACCATTCATTGAAGCAGTCAAACAGTTAGAATATCGTGGTTCCTCATCTGCAAAAAAGGCAATTCCTTGATTTTCTCCATATGCCGAAACAATTGGACAATCTCCCTCAGCCAAACCTGTTATATTATTAATTTTTCCTCTTTCAACTATAAATAAATCTTCCACTTTAAATTCTTTCCACTTTTTTATATCCAATTCTACTGGTACATAACTATATTTGAACTTGTCTTCAAGTAAAGTAAGTCCATGTTTAATTTCAAAAGCTAAATAATCACGAATAGTTTGCTCAAAATTACGTTTAGTTAGCTTAGTAAAATCCACTTTCATATATGCCTCACATAACCATTCGTCATTATATGAAACGCATTTTCTTGCACTTAATCCATCCTTTATATCTCTATTTCTATACAATGTTAACCATTCATTTTTTATACTATTCCACTTATTATTTGCATCAACCCTTCCAACATATTTTCTTTTTTCGAAGCCATCATCTTTACAATATCCAAAAAAAGTTTCCACCATTTCATTGTGTGGATTATGTGCTTCCCATACCATTACACAAACATTCGTTGCTGTTGGATAAAAAATCTCATCAGGCATCGAAAATACAGCTTTTAAAGTATGTTTTTTTAACAATCTTTCTCTAACTTCTTTAAATTTCGTACCTATCGCACAGCTCATAGGTACTACAACAACACCTATCCCTCCTATCGTCAATATATCTAAAAGATGTTCAACAAACTCTAATTCAACTACATCTTTTTGAGAATACGGAGGATTAATAAGTCCAATATTAATATTTTTTTCTTTTAATTCTTTTACAATTTTGCTATTAAAACAATCCCCTTTATAAATATTAGATTTTCCATCTTTTCTTATAATCATATTAGCAATAGCCAGTGTATATAATCCATCATCAAATTCAACACCATATAATCCGTTTTTTCTTATATTTTCTACTTCATCTGGATTTGCATCTTTAAACATATGACTCATAGCAGTTACCAAAAAAGAACCTGAGCCACAGCATATATCAACCACTCTACTATTTTTATTCACATTTGCTAATTCACACATAAATTCTGTTAAATGCTGAGGTGTCAAAACAATCCCTAGTCCACTTCCATCTCCACCAGAATATTTTATAAACTCATGATAAAACACTCCCAATGCATCTACTGTACTATCTGCATAGTCCATCATAGGCTTAATTTTTAATTCAAGCTGCTCTATATACCAAGTTATTGATTTAAAATGTCCCAGCGGAATGTCTGCAAATTTTGTATTTTCTTGTAAAGTGCTGAATACTTGTTTAATATAATTAATTCTACTACTTTTAATATCACTTTCCTTAAGAACATTTTCAATAGCATTTTGTATATTTTGCATTACTAACTTATAAGATGTCAATGCAGCATATGTTTTTGAAAAATCAGAATCATTTAATGCAATTAAAATTCCAGCAATAAATATAGGCTTATGCGCTTCTGTTATTTTTATTTCACGTAAATAATTATGCATATCTATTGCTGTAGTTCTAATTTCATCAAGAGAATATGCCTTTTGTAGTTTATTTCCTTTTACTAATTCCAAGTAGTTCTTTGGTTCTAAAATAATATCTTTAGCTTTAATCATTTTAGAATACATTTCCATTCTATATTGCCAATAAAATGTATCAACCTTCATATTACTAGTTGAGGTTCCACTTATAGCTACTGCAATTACATTGTATTCTTGTTTTAAAAATTTAGCATAATAAAGTGCACCATCAACAGCATAACCATTTGGTTTGTTTAACCCTTCACTTTGATGTTTTTTTACAGAATTTTTACACTCAACAACTATAATTGTATTAATATCATCATCAAATGTGATAACAAATTCTGGCTTTGCTTTGCCATTTCCTCCTTTAGAATAATCATCTAAATCACACTCTTTTGGCTTACCGCCAGCCTGTTTTAATAACTTTTCTATTTTATCAACTTTCGAAACATCCCCCTGAGGAAATACATATCCAAAATCGTTTTTTCCAATTGAACAGTTCATTTCCTTCATCGTCAAATTTTCTGTATATTGTTCAATAGCCATATTTGCACCTCCTAAATTTTATATTTTCCACAAATATTATTCATCTTTATTATTTACTATTTTAGTGTAGGTAACTTTGGATACACCCCATTCCTTATGCTCAATTAATCTATCGTTTTTCACAAACTTGAAGATAATACACAATCTATGAAATAGTGCTAATATAACTATCCATTTCATTTCTCAATAGTATTTTATTATACCACATCCTCATTTATTTTACTATTAATTTTCATCCTCTAATTTGCACCCTAATTTAGACTTAAATATCAATATAGAATATACATAAAGTCAACCTTACTCTTGCACTAGTCAACATATTTTGGACACAAAATTATAAAAATTATTCAGTTACAGCGTAAGGTTGTACAAGCCGTACGCCATCCTTGACATCGCTCCCGAAAACGCTGGTCGGCTTTCACCGACGGTATGAACTCATGAACAGATTATACTGCATATTTCTCACGGTATTGTTTCGGTGTAAGATAACTGAGCGCATAAGCAGGGCGCTCCTCATTGAAAAATTTTATATATTCATTCACTTCTTCGTAAACTGGTCGTTCACCTGTGACATGAAAATCCATAAATAATTCTGCTTTGATCCATCCGTTGATAGATTCCATCGCACTATTATCAGTAGGTGTTCCAGCTCTGGACATGGATCTTACCACATACATAGGAAGAAGATCATTGTATGCCTTTGAAGCATAGACGGATCCTTGATCTGAATGAAGAATCATTTGGTATTCTGGATGCTGCTTCTTTATTTCAAGGAGATTTTCCAGACCACTTATATAAGTCATTCGATCACCACGTTTTGATGATAGAGAATGACTTAGGATTTCATTATTCCAAAGATCCATATATAAGGTAAGTTCATAATAGATACCTTTTACCCAAAATGCAGTCATATCACTTACAATACATTGAAGTGGACCATCAATCTGAATCTCTGACATAAGAAGATTTGGAAAAATCTTAAACGGAGCACCAGGTTTCTTGTATTTATAATGTTTAGCTTTACTCTTTATACCAGCAGACTTGCAACATTTATGTGCATAAGGAGCAGACATCTCTATTCCTTTATCCAGACGAATTTTAGCATTTAACCATCTGTATCCATGAGATGGATATTTTAAATGGTATTCCTGGAATAACTGGATATTTTCAATCAATGCCCTTGTTCTTGGAGCTGGATTGCTGAGCATCTTCTTCCAATAATAGAAGCTGCTTCTATTGATGCCCATAGCATCACAAAGAAGATTGACCGGAAACTTTCCTGAGAGTTCCAAAATCACTTGATATTCTTGCTGCTGTAATGAATTACCGAACCATCCCCCTTCACTTCGTAACCTTTTTTTAATCGTGCCTCTGTGATACGTGCCTGGATAAGCGCTTGAATTAATTCTTCCTTTGTCATAGCTTCATATGATTCAAAATCAGGTTGTTTTGCTTCGATTGTTTGTGGAGTTTTGGAAACATACGTTGTTCTTTTCCTTCCGACATTTTTAGGTGGAAGATGGTTGGTATCTCGATATAGCCACATATAATTGCGAGCCGTATTGTCATTGATACCATACTCCTCAGCTGCTTGAAATCTTGTTAGTTCGCCTTCATAAATACGGCGCCCAATGTCCAACCGTTGTTCTAAAGTGTATTTCATGGTAACCCTCCTGTTAAATACGAAATCAATTAAGACTAAATATGAGAATTCCTTGTTTGAATTATAACTCATTTATGTCTAGAAATTGACCCCTCTGTGTCCAAAATTAGTTTACCACTTCACTCTATATAGAATTTACTCTTATATTTGTTATCAAAATCTAATAAATAATATATTTAAGTTTATTTTTATAACCTTTTTTGTTATTATATCATCTAGTACAATCGAACACAAGTTCTTTTTATTAAAAGGCTTTCATCCGATTTTAATTTTACCAAATGTAAGCCTTTCCCTACCTTTCTCCATACACCTCCCACAATCTCTTCTGCTCCGCTCCTATCCTCAATATTTCCTGCAAATCTCTTGCCATCGCCTCAACATTAGCATCCATCTGTTCAACTGTACCAGTACGATTACCTGCCGTAATCTCCCATTGAACACTCTCTTTTGAGTAATATTCCTTAGTCTCCACATTCATATATCCATACACCAAATATGAATAACCATCACTTTTCTCTAGAAACACCGGTACCACTTCTCCTTTAGAAGTTTTCCATCTCATCAGCCTTGGAAACCAACACAAGCCTTCTTTTATCAGTTCTTTGAATGCTTCAAGCAGCTTGCCCAGCTCATTCAATATTCCACGGAATGAGTTTCCTGCCTCTATTATCTTATCTGCTTCGACCTGATTAGCATATTCTTCTATTGTAGGTGCAAATAATCTGAATGACGATACAAAATTCTTGATTCTATCAAGTAATATCGTAGCATCTTCTGCTTTTTCAATAGCACTTGCCAACTCTTCATTTACCGATTGAAGTTCTGACCTCTTTTCGTCAAGTTCAATTGATATCTGTTTTGATTCTCTACTATCCATTTCTAATAGTGACTTAGTAATCCGCCGCATACTTTCCAGGCATGAAATATCAGACTCCAGTTTTTCTTTTTTATACGTATATTCTTTTTCAATAGCTTTATTTGCCTTAACTGCCCTATCCGATTCTTCCACCTGCTTTTGTAATTGTGTCAAATGCTTTGTCTCCTGAGCCACCTTATACTCTGCAACGGATAAATCGTGATTTCGACCTTTCGACTTTTCTTTTATCTGTTCTCCAAACCAGTCATCAACTTCTTTATTTGCCACCTCACGAAGCTCATCCTGCAGCACTCTTGATAACACATCTTTAGTGAATACCTTACGTTTTGACACCTGCTTGCTAAAACCTTTCTTATATCCATCTGCCACAGGAACTCCAACAATGTGCATATGCGGGCTATCCTCATCAAGATGAACCACAGCATTTGCAACTACAAACTGTGGAAGCCTCTTTCTAAGCTCGTCCAGAATTATCTGATATGACAATTTCATATATGACTTCATATCATCAAATTGCTTCCAGAACTCCCTGTCGCCTATTTGAATTATTATTTCAACTGCCATATCCTGTTCCTTACCTGCCACATGTTCAAAATAATCTTCGATTTTCCGGTCTTGTCGTGTCTGCTTTTTATTATATTCTTCTAATGCCTCATCGAATTCTTTATGATATACTGTTTTCACATCATCAATAAGATTTGATGTTAATCGTACACCGCATTGCTGCAGACACGCATGCATCTCAATGTTAGCAGAAGCTGGTATTAACCAGACGATTATCAAAAAGATTGCGGGGCACTCAGGTGCAATGACACTCACAGAGAAAGTGTATACCCACTTTGATATAAAGGAGCTTGCAGATGCGATTAATAAGATTTAAACAAAGAAAAGGACATTCCCCAGTATCTCTACTGAAAAATGTCCTATACATATCAATATCTTTGTTGCATACCTGCTGCATATGTGTTGCATTCGATGTAAATTCCAGCACATCTGACGGCATTCCACAACTTCTGTAACCCTTGAAAAATGGGCTTTTCTTGATATCTTCGTTCTTGAAAGATTATCTCTTTGAGAACTGTGGAGCACGACGTGCAGCCTTGAGACCGTACTTCTTTCTCTCCTTCATTCTTGGATCTCTTGTGAGGTATCCTGCCTTCTTAAGAAGTGGACGATACTGCTCTGAATCTACCTCAAGAAGAGCTCTTGAAATACCGTGACGAACTGCGCCTGCCTGACCTGTGTATCCACCGCCGTGAACATTAACGATTACGTCATACTTGTCTGTTGTCTCTGTGAGAACTAATGGCTGACGTACAACAACCTTAAGTGTCTCAAGACCAAAGTAATCTTCGATATCTCTCTTATTGATTGTGATATTACCTGTACCAGGTACTAAATATACTCTAGCAATACTGCTTTTTCTTCTACCTGTTCCGTAGAACTTTGCCTTAGCTTTGCTTGTTCTAGCCAATGTTATATCCTCCTTATTCGTTCCTTAATTAAAATGTCAGTACTTCCGGCTTCTGTGCAGCCTGCTCATGCTCTGGGCCTGCGTATACGTGAAGCTTCTTGAACATTTCTCTACCTAAAGGTCCCTTTGGAAGCATACCCTTAACTGCAAGTTCGATAACTCTCTCAGGCTTCTTTGCCATCATTTCCTTAAGTGTAGTCTCTTTCATTCCGCCTACATAATCTGAATGGCTGTAATAGATCTTCTGATCCATCTTCTTACCTGTAACCTTAATCTTATCTGCATTAATAACGATTACATAATCGCCTGTATCAATATTAGGTGTATAAGTTGGCTTGTGCTTTCCTCTAAGAACTGCTGCCACCTGAGATGACAGACGACCTAATGTATACTGAGAAGCGTCAACCACATACCATTTTCTTTCAATTGTTGATGGACTAGCCACAAAACTCTTCATCGGTTTTCCTCCTGATAATTTTAAAAAGTAACTGTTGTTTTTATGATTAAATGCTTATCCGGGGCTAATGGCTAAGCACCTATCTAACTGAATATAATTATTTGAATATATTAATTGGATACAAATAATACAATAAAACTATAAAAGTATGTCTGCTACAGATTCATACGCCCATACCAAGCGCACCATAAGATTATATAATATACAGACTGTCATGTCAATATTTTTTTCATAGTTTCATAGTTTCGTGCCTACATGCTTAATCTCAATCAGCGTCAGTCCCTGTGGCGGCGCTGTTGGACCTGCAAGCTCCCTGTTGCATCCGTCAAGTGCCTCTTTGACGCTTAACGGTGTACGTCTCTTACAGCCTGCATCTATGAGTGTTCCGGCTATTATACGCACCATATTATAAAGGAATCCATTGCCGCTGACACGGATTACAATCTCACGTCCCCTGTCAAGGTCAAACTTCTCTCCCCCGTCTTCATCCTCACTGTCCGGCACATCCCTGCTAAGACTCCGTCCGGTTACTTCAATGGAATATATCGTACGCACCGTTGTCTCAGCCTGCGTATTAACAGAGCAGAAGCTCTTGAAATCATGTTCACCCAAAAGGTACTGCGCAGCCTCATTCATAGTCTCCAAATCAAGTGCGTAATGACAGAAAAATGTATTATTCCTCATCTGCGGAAGTCTGAAGGTTCTGTTAAGTATATGGTATTCGTATGTCTTGATTGTACTGCAATGTCTCGGATGATAGTCCGGTGGCACCTCGCATGACTTCTGCACCACTATGTCTTCCGGCAGTCTGGCATTAAGCGCATAGGCAAATTTTTCTGCCGGTATTCTCGATTCCGTATCAAATACAGCAATATTTCCAAGTGCATGTACACCTGCATCGGTACGGCTTGCCCCGATAACCCGGATATTCTCGCCGCATATACTGCTGAGCGCAGCATTAAGCCTTCCTTCAATCGTATCAGCATTATTCTGCACCTGCCATCCGCTGTATTTGGTTCCGTCATATGCAACTATAAGCTTTATACGTCTCATATCAGTGCTCCGCCTCTCAGCACACGTATGGCAATCATAAGCGCAAGGTACAGTGCAAGCACCAGATATGCCCTGTGGTCACATGCCTTGTACTTAAGCGGGCGCATCTTGGTTCTTCCTTCACCACCATGATAGCAGCGTGCTTCCATCGCTGTTGCAAGCTCATTGGCGCGTCTGAATGCCGACACGAACAACGGCACAAGAATCGGTATCATTGCCTTGGCACGCTGCATAAGGCTGCCATGCTCAAAATCAGCGCCTCTTGCCATCTGCGCCTTCATTATCTTATCTGTCTCTTCTATAAGAATCGGTATAAATCTCAACGCAATCGACATCATCATTGCTATCTCATGCACGGGAACTCTTACCTTATTAAGGAATCCAAGTCCTTTTTCAAGCCCGTCTGTAAGGTCATTAGGCGTTGTTGTAAGCGTCATAAGTGATGAACCGATTATAAGATAAATAAGCCTTATAACCATAAATGATGCCATCTCCACGCCTTCCCATGTAAGACGGAATATCCAGAACTGCACTATAGGCTCTCCGTCCGTGAGAAACAGGTTAAACACTGCACTGAATATAGCAATGAACACAATACTCTTAAGTCCTCTTACCATGAACTTGAATGGTACGTTGGATATCTTAATCATGGCTGCCAGAAACAGTGTGGCGATAACGTACATAATGATATTGCGTCCGAGGAACAATGATATAAGAAATACCATCGTTCCCACAAGCTTAACTCTTGGGTCGAGCTTATGTATCGGAGACTGTGTCTGGTAATATTGTCCAATAGTAATATCTTTTAACATGTCTTAATCCCTTTATAAAGCCTCAGAATACTCTCCTTAGCTTCCTCTATCGTAATCGCATCAGTATCTACGTCAAGTCCTGCGCCACGCAGTTCATTCATTATATATGTTACGTCCGGTGCAGCAAGTCCTACCCGCTCAAGCTCTTTGTAATGTGCAAATACATTGCGCGGCTTATCGTCATATATAAGCTGTCCCTGATTCATGACCATGATTCTGTCAACATAACGTGCAACATCCTCCATGCTGTGGGATACAAGAATTACTGCAATCCCTGTCTCATCATGAAGCTTTCTTATATGTCCGAGTATCTCGTCGCGCCCCTTTGGGTCAAGTCCCGCTGTAGGCTCATCAAGAATCAGATAATCAGGTCTCATTGCAAGCACACCCGCTATCGCCGCACGCCTCTTCTGGCCTCCCGACAGGTCAAACGGTGACTGGTAATAAAGATTCTCCTCAAGTCCTACAAGGCGCAGTGCCTCGAATGCCCTGAGCTGCACATCCTTCTCGGAAAGTCCCTGATTACGCGGTCCGAAGCACACATCCTTGAATATGTCCGTCTCAAACAACTGATGCTCCGGATACTGGAACACAAGTCCTACCTTGTTACGGAGCTTACGCATGTCATAATCTTTATCGTAAATGTCTTCGCCGTCAAAGAAAATGTTGCCGCTTGTTGCCTTTATAATGCCGTTCATATGCTGTATGAGCGTTGATTTGCCCGAACCTGTATGTCCTATAAGTCCTATAAATTCACCTTTGTCGATTGCACAGCTTACATCCTTAAGAGCATGCTTTTCAAAACCCGAACCTGCCTCATATGTATAATTAACCTTATCAAGTATCAGTGCCATTACTTTGCACCTCCGTTCTTTGGTGCTCCGGCATCAGCCATGCACTTCTTAAGAGCATCCCTGAACTCTTCGTGTGTAAGTATCCCGTCAGGCATGTCAAGTCCTGACTTCTTAAGCTCATATGCAAGCTCTGTAACCTGCGGCACATCAAGCCTCAGCTCCTTAAGCCTGTCTACCTGTGAGAATATCTCCCTTGGCTTTCCCTGCATCACAAGCTTACCGTCATCCATTACAAAGACCTTGTCTGCATCTATTACCTCATCCATGTAATGTGTTATAAGTATTATAGTCACTCCTTCACGCCTGTTAAGCTCATGAAGGACTTTCATTACATCCTTGCGTCCGTGTGGGTCAAGCATCGCCGTCGGCTCATCAAGGACTATACACTTCGGTTTCATTGCCACAATACCTGCAATGGCTATTCTCTGCTTCTGTCCGCCTGAGAGCTTATTAGGTGAAGCGTTGCGGTATTCGTACATTCCGACCGCCTTAAGGCTCTTTTCCACACGTTCCCATATCTCTTCTGATGGTACACCTATATTCTCGGGTCCAAATGCTACCTCCTCATCTACAAGTGTACATACAATCTGATTGTCCGGATTCTGAAAGACCATTCCGGCACTCTGTCTTATATCTAAAAGACGCTCCTCGTCAGAGGTATCAATTCCGTCAACATACAGTGTTCCCTCCGTAGGATACAGGAGTGCATTGATATGCTTTGCAAATGTTGACTTCCCCGAACCGTTATGTCCAAGCACGGCAATAAAATCACCCTTCTGCATTGTGAGACTTACATTGTCCACAGCGGTTGTGATTCCTTCAACATTGCCCTCTTCGTCGCGTCTGTAATATTCAAATGTTACGTTCTCAGCTACTATTATATCCTCATGATTTTTAAGGCTCATGCATATTCCTTCCCATGGTATGGCAAAGGCACAACAGCATACACCGTTGTGCCCCACCTTTATCATGTACAATTATTATACTAACTCAAGTACAACTTCCATTGCAGCATCGCCCTTACGTGGTCCGATCTTAATGATTCTTGTATAACCACCCTTGCGATCTACATACTTAGGTGCGATCTCATCGAAAAGCTTTGCAACAAGATCAACTTCCTTTGTATTCTTCTTGCGTCCGGCTGCCTCTGTAGGAACCTCAGTTACTGTGTAAAGCTCCTTAAGCATAAGATGTCTTGCATGAAGACGTGAAGGCTTATCCTTCTTGATTGTCTTCTCTACTGACTCATATACTGTAACCTTCTTGCCATCAACAACTTCCTTAACTCTCTTGCCTTCAGCGTCCTTCTTAGGAACCTTAGCTGTAACTGTTACTTCCTCGAAGTTATCCTTCTCCTTAACAGCGAGTGTGATAAGGTGCTCAGCAATCTTTCTTACTTCCTTAGCTCTTGCCTCAGTTGTAACAATCTTACCATTGTTGATAAGTGCTGTAACCTGGCTTCTTAATAAAGCCTTTCTCTGGCTTGATGTTCTTCCAAGCTTTCTATACTTTGCCATTGATATCCTCCTTCTCCGCTTATGCGGCAACATACGGTACCGGCAAGCACCGAATGCCGTAACCACGCTTCTTTGGACTTACTGGTTACTTGTTATTATGGAAACACGCAGTACCATGCTTCTTTGGACTTACTGGTCTGCGCGTAACACTACTTCTTAATAATCAATCGGTATCAGTCTTCGTTAGGGCTGAGCTGTAAGCCAAGCTCCTTAAGCTTTGCAAGAACTTCCTCAAGTGACTTGCGACCAAGGTTACGAACCTTCATCATGTCATCAGGTGTCTTATTGCAAAGTTCTTCAACCGTATTGATACCGGCTCTCTTAAGACAGTTGTATGAACGAACTGAAAGCTCAAGTTCATCTATTGTCATCTCAAGAACCTTCTCATGCTCATCTGTGCTCTCTTCAACCATTATCTCAGCTGTCTTAGCGTTCTCTGAAAGATCAATGAACAGGTTAAGGTGTTCGCTGAGTACCTTGGCAGCAAGGCTTACAGCCTCGTCCGGAGCAAGTGTGCCATTAGTATATACATCAAGTGTGAGCTTATCATAGTCTGTAACCTGACCAACACGGGTATTCTGAACAGCCATATTGACACGCTCAACAGGTGTGTAGATAGAATCTACAGCGATAACTCCAACAGGAGTATCCTCTGTCTTATTCTTATCTGAACTTACATATCCTCTGCCCTTTGTGATTGTAAGCTCCATAGAGAGCTTACAACCATCACCGCCGTTAAGATGTGCGATGACAAGGTCAGGATTAATAATCTCAATATCTCCATCAGTCTGAATATCAGATGCCTTAACAACACCCTCACCTTCAAACTCGATGTATGCTGTCTTAGGTTCGTCTGAGTCGCTGTTGTTCTTGATAGCTAAATTCTTGATGTTCATGATGATTTCGGTTACATCTTCCTTAACACCCGGAATTGAACTGAATTCGTGCAACACGCCTTCGATCTTTACCTGACTAACTGCAGCGCCCGGTAATGAAGACAACATGATTCTTCTTAATGAATTACCAAGTGTTGTGCCATAACCTCTTTCAAGTGGTTCTACAACAAATCTTCCGTACTTTTTGTCATCAGAGATTGTTGCAATCTCAATTTTAGGTTTCTGAAAATCGAACACTATTTAGCCCTCCTTATTAATTGGTATTACTTAGAATACAACTCGACGATAAGCATCTCGTTAACAGGGACATCAATGATATCTCTTGTTGGGACTGCCTTTACTGAACCCTTAAGAGCTTCTGCATCAGCCTCAAGCCACTCTGGAACTACTCTTCCGCTTGTAGCATCAAGGATCTGCTTATATCTCTCTGAGCCCTTTGACTTCTCTCTGATTTCGATAACATCACCAGCCTTAACAAGGTATGATGGGATGTTTACGCGCTTGCCGTTAACAAGAACATGCTTGTGATCTACGATCTGTCTGGCTTCCTTTCTTGTTCTTGCAAAGCCCATTCTGAAAATAACGTTGTCAAGTCTGAGCTCAAGTAAGATCATAAGGTTCTCACCTGACTGGCCTGACATCTTCTCTGCCTTCTTATAGTAGTTGCGGAAAGGCTTCTCAAGTACACCATAGATGAACTTTGCCTTCTGCTTCTCTCTAAGCTGAAGACCATACTCGCTGATCTTTCTTCCAGCGTTCTTAGCCTTTCTCTTAGACTTCTTATCTACACCTAAATATATTGGATCAAGATCTAATGATCTGCATCTCTTAAGAACAGGAACTCTATTAACTGCCATCTTATCCTAACCTCCTAATTAGACTCTTCTACGCTTTGGTGGACGGCATCCGTTGTGTGGAACTGGTGTAACGTCCTTAATGCTTGTTACTGTAAGACCTGCTGCTGAAAGTGCGCGGATTGCTGCCTCTCTGCCTGAGCCCGGTCCCTTTACCATAACATCTACTGACTTAAGTCCATGAATAAGAGCAGCCTTTGTAGCTGTCTCTGCTGCCATCTGTGCAGCATATGGAGTTGACTTCTTAGAGCCTCTGAATCCAAGTCCGCCGGCACTTGCCCATGAAAGAGCATTACCTTCTGCGTCTGTCAATGTAACGATTGTATTGTTAAAAGATGACTGAATGTGTGCCTGTCCGTGCTCAACATTCTTCTTAACACGCTTCTTTGTCACTTTTTTTGTAACTTTCTGAGCCATTGTTAAACAAACCTCCTGATAATTTTGACTTAAAGATTGATTATATTATCAATTACTTCTTCTTATTAGCTACTGTCTTCTTAGGACCCTTGCAAGTTCTTGCGTTAGTCTTAGTCTTCTGACCTCTGCATGGGAGTCCCTTTCTATGACGGATTCCACGGTAGCATCCGATTTCCTTAAGTCTCTTGATGTTCATAGCGATGTCTCTTCTGAGATCACCTTCAACAAGGATGTTGTCATTCTCAATTACGTCACGAATCTTTGCTACTTCTTCGTCTGTTAAATCTCTAACGCGAGTATCAGGATTAACCTGAGCCTCTGCGAGGATACGATTTGATGTTACTCTACCTATTCCATAGATATAAGTAAGACCAATTTCAACACGTTTTTCTCTTGGTAAGTCTACACCTGCAATACGAGCCATGTGCTTATTATACCTCCGTTAATATTCTTATTCATTCTTCACTTATGATCGGATAACACGTACGCAGCTCGTCACTTGTGACGCCTGAAATGTGTGCGCAGCACTAAACCGTCATTATATATAATAGTAATAATCCGTGCCCGGCGGCGTTATACAACGTTGCCTGCCGTATCATCACTGCAGCCGCAAAACTATTGTTGGGATGTGATATCCACTTCCCGGTTCATGCCATAAGGCATGTACATGCAAAAAGACAGGAAGATAGCATCTTTCCTGCGATAAAGGACTCGGTATTATCCTTTAGACATATTAGCCCTGTCTCTGCTTGTGCTTAGGGTTCTCACAGATAATTCTGATACTTCCCTTTCTTTTGATGACTTTGCATTTCTCGCAAATTGGTTTAACTGATGATCTAACCTTCATTGCCAAAGCCTCCTTTCAAAAAAGTACGTTTGTTATTATATCACATATAAAATGTGAATAGCAAGAATAAATTTACAAATATATAAAAATATTTTTAAAAATATTACTGTCTGTGCTTACTTATCTCTCCAGATAATTCTGCCCTTAGTAAGGTCATATGGTGAGAGCTCAATTGTTACCTTATCACCAGGAAGGATTCGGATAAAATTCATACGGAGCTTTCCACTGATATGTGCAAGTACCTGATGGCCATTCTCAAGCTCAACCTGGAACATTGCATTAGGAAGCTTCTCAACTACCTTACCTTCGATTTCGATTACATCTGATTTTGACATTTAAATCCTCCTCATAAAACTGATTATTGATTATTCTGATTATATAACTTCAGGCTTCTTCTTACATCTTCATTCGTTATCTCCAGTCCCGAATCCAGCTTTGCTGCAATTTCTTCTGCCTGCGATGCAATAAACTGAAGATGTTTCTCTTTCTTTTTCTTGGGATTGCTTACTTCTTTAAGTCTCCCGTCAGAAAGATACACGAATCTGTCGTCCCTGTCAAGTATAACATACAGGGTATCTTTGTCATGCCCGGCCTTCGACCTCGCAAAATATCCTTTTTTAAAGCGTTCAATCATAACTGTTACTCCTGCGCTGCTTTATAAATACTTTGCTGCTTCTTCTTTGGAAAGAGATAATATCTCAGGTCCGTTGTCTGTTATAAGAATTGTATTCTCATAATGGGCTGAAAGTGAATGGTCTGCGGTAAGTACTGTCCAGCCGTCATCCATCCATTTGACATTCTCCGTTCCTATGTTAATCATAGGCTCAACAGCAAGCGTCATTCCGCTTACAAGCTTCATGCCTCTGTGTGGCTGTCTGAAATTAGGCACCTGAGGATCCTCGTGAAGATTGCTGCCTACTCCGTGACCTACAAGCTCCCGTACTATGCCATAGCCGTAAGGCTCTACATAGTCTGCTATAGCATTGGATATCTCAAAGAGATGTCCTCCGTTAACTGCTTTCTTAATTCCTTCAAAGAAGCTGTGTCTTGTAACATCAATAAGCTGCTGCGCCTCTTTGCTTATCTCGCCAACACCATGTGTTCTTGCAGCATCTGAGTGATATCCTTTATATATAACACCGGCATCAAGGCTTACTATATCACCTTCATGCAGGACATGCTTCCTGTCTGGTATACCGTGAACGACTTCGTCATTAACAGATACACATATTGATGCAGGATAACCTTCATAATTCAGAAAGGAGGGTTCACAGCCATAGCTCTTGATAATGTCGTATCCGACCTGATCTATGTGCTTTGTCGTAATCCCCGGTTCAATTATCTTAGCGAGTTCTTCATGCACGATGGCAAGAATTCTTCCCGCCTCGCGCATTAACTCTATCTCTCTTTGTGACTTTACTGATACTGACATATCTATCCTCTTATATAATATACCCGGGATTAACCAAGTATCTTAACTATTGAGTTAAATACTTCGTCCATATCAACAGTTCCATCAACCTCTTTCATGATTCCCTGCTTAGCATAGTAATCAATAAGTGGCTGTGTCTGCTTGTGATATACATCAAGTCTGTTCTTGACTGTCTCAGGCTTGTCGTCATCACGAAGTATAAGCTTCTCGCCGCATGCATCACATATACCCTCAACCTTGGTAGGGTTATACTTGATATGGTATGTTGCACCACATCCTACACATGCACGTCTGCCTGACATACGGTTGATGATATTCTCATCAGGCACTTCTACGTTAATTGCGTAATCAACCTTCTCACCAATTGCCTTAAGAGCCTCGTCAAGAGCCTCTGCCTGAGGTATTGTACGTGGGAAACCGTCAAGTACATAACCGTTAGCACAATCCGGCTCCTTAAATCTATCTATAACCAAGTCTACAACGAGTGAATCCGGAACAAGCTCACCCTTATCCATGTATGTCTTGGCTTTCTTTCCAAGTTCTGTTCCGTTCTTTATGTTGGCCCTGAAGATATCACCTGTTGAGATGTGTGGAATTGAATACTTCTCAGCGATTCTTTTAGCCTGTGTTCCCTTACCTGCGCCTGGCGCACCTAACATAATAATCTTCATATGACACCACCTGTTCTTAAATAGCGTTATAACGCATGCGCGAAAATATAATCTTCACGCATACGTTATCCGCCTGTCTATGTTCAAATATATTAATCTGACAAAAATCCTTTGTAATATCTCTTAGCCATCATTGACTCGATCTGCTTAGCTGTCTCAAGTACTACACCAACTATGATTATGATTGATGTTCCACCGAATGACACGCTTGCATTGAACAGACCTGAGCAAAGGATTGGAACCAGTGCAACTACCATAAGGAAAACTGCACCGATAAGTACAATATAATTCAATACCCTGTTCAGATAATCGCTTGTAGGCTTACCCGGATTAATTCCCGGAATAACACCGCTCTGCCTTCTAAGATTATTGGCAATCTCAAGCGGGTTGAATGTAATAGATGTATAGAAATATGCAAATACTACAATCAGTATAAGGTATACAAGCAATCCGATTGAATACTTCCAATCAGACGTTCTGCACCAATATGATGAGCTTAAGTATCTAGTCCACTCATGCTGCTTAGTTGAAAACAGCTGAACAAGGATTACCGGGAACTGCATCAGTGATGATGCAAAGATAATTGGCATAACGCCTGCGGTATTGACCTTAAGCGGAATGTTCGTTGTACGGCCACCCTGATAAGGAAGCTTACCTGCGCCGTTGATCTTATTGGCATAGCGAACTTCAATTCTTCTCTCGCCGTCCTGGAGGAAGCATATGAATGCTACCAGGGCAACAAGGATTGCTAATATGATTGCAGCGGCAAGAACACCCTTAGCGATGCTCTGCGGCTTAACGAACTGCTCAAAAAGCACTACCATATCTTCCGGAATGCTGGAAATGATATTGACAAGAAGTACGATTGATATACCATTGCCTACGCCATTTTCAGTGATTCTTTCACCAATCCACATAAGAATTGCTGAACCTGCAGTCAGTGTTGCAATAACAACTATAATGCTTGCAACATAGTGAACTGTACTCATTCCCTTATAGCCGGCAATAAGCCCCTGCTTACCAAAGCCAACTGCCATGGCGATACTCTGTATAAGGGCAAGACCAACAGTCACATATCTTGTAATGGCTGCCATCTTTCTTCTTCCATCTTCGCCCTCTTTCTGCATCTCCTCTAACTTAGGAATTGCAATTGTGAGAAGCTGGATGATAATGGATGATGTAATATAAGGAGTTATACTCAGTGCAAATACCGACATTCTCTCAAAAGAACCGCCGGTAAATGCATCGAGAAGGCTTAAATCCTCAACCTTGTTCAAAAGTGTACTAAAATACTCTGTGTCGACACCCGGAATCGGTACTAAGCTACCGATTCTCATGATGACAATCATTGCAAATGTATAAAGAAGTTTGTTTCTGATTTCCTTAATCTTTAATGCATTACAGAGTGTTTTGAGCATTAGCACACCTCACATGTTCCGCCAAGTGCTTCGATCTTTTCCTTAGCTGCTGCACTGAAGCTGTTAACCTTAACATTAAGCTTCTTTGTAAGTTCACCATTGCCAAGAATCTTAACGCCATCCTTAGGATTGCTTACTAAACCTGACTCAACTAATGCTGCAATAGTAACCTCAGTACCGTTTTCGAATCTCTCAAGTGCGCTGACATTGATAGCTACGATTTCCTTGTGGTTTCTGCATGTGAAACCTCTCTTAGGAATTCTTCTATACAATGGCATCTGACCACCTTCAAAGCCTGGTCTTGGAGCTCCTGAACGAGCCTTCTGACCCTTATGACCCTTACCGGCTGTCTTGCCATTACCTGAACCATGTCCACGGCCTCTTCTGAAATTATCGCTCTTAACTGATCCTGCTGCAGGACTTAAATTTGATAAATCCATTATGGCACCTCCTTCTAATCAATAATTATTACATTTCCTCTACTTTCAACATGTAACCAATCTGCTGAATCTGTCCTCTTGTTGCTGCATTGTCTGGAAGTGTAACTGTCTTATGCATCTTTGTAAGACCCATAGCTTCAACAGTTCTTCTATGCTTAGGAACAGCACCGATTGGAGACTTAATTAAAGTAATCTTTAACATCTTATCTGCCATTTTACTAATCCTCCAAATTCACAACAATTAATCATATAACTCAGCTACTGACTTACCGCGGAGCTTTGCAACTTCCTCAGGTGTCTTTAACTGGCTAAGGCCCTCGATTGTAGCAAGAACTACGTTCTGCTTATTGTTTGAGCCTAATGACTTTGTACGGATATTCTTGACACCTGCAAGCTCAAGTACGGCACGCGCAGGACCACCTGCGATAAGACCGGTACCTTCTGGAGACTTCTTAAGAAGTACGCTTGCACTTCCGAACTTTCCGATAAAATCATGTGGAACACTATTATTCTCATCACGTGCTACTGTAACGAGATGCTTCATAGCATCTTCCTTACCCTTACGGATAGCTTCAGGAATTTCGATTGACTTACCAACGCCTGCACCTACGTGACCATTGCCATCACCAACAACTACGAGTGCTGCAAAGCGGAAGTTACGTCCACCCTTAACAACCTTTGTTACACGCTTGATTGATACTACCTTTTCTGTAAGCTCTAACTGACTAGCATCAACGATTGTACGTTTCATATTGTTTGTTTCCTTTCTTCAATATTAGAATTCAAGACCAGCTTCTCTAGCTGCATCAGCTAAAGCCTGGATCTTTCCCTGATATATGAATCCGCCTCTATCAAAGACAACAGTTGTAATATTCTTCTCTAAAGCTCTCTTTGCAATTACAGTACCTAAGTATGCAGCTGCATCAACGTTATTAGTTTTCTCGAGCTCAGCCTTAACTTCCTTCTGAAGTGTTGATGCTGAAACGAGTGTCTTACCAACTGTATCGTCAATAATCTGAGCGTACATATGATTATTGCTTCTAAACACAGCTAAACGTGGTCTCTCAGCTGTACCGCTGAAACGATTACGTAATTTTCTATGCTTATTCTCACGAACTTCTGTTCTTGACTTCTTACTAACCATCTTTGTTCACTCCTTTAATTATTTCTTACCAGTCTTACCGACCTTACGTCTAATAACCTCATCAGCGTACTTGATACCCTTGCCCTTATATGGCTCTGGAGCTCTCTTGCCTCTGATTTCAGCAGCGTACTGGCCAACTTTTTCTTTATCAATACCCTTAACAGTGATCTTGTTATCCTCAACTACAGACTCAAGGCCTTCAGGATCTTCCATCTCTACCGGATGTGAGTATCCAAGTGAAAGAACAAGCTTCTTACCCTGCTTCTGAGCTCTGTAACCAACACCGTTAATCTCAAGTGTCTTTGCGTAACCTTCTGTTACACCTGTAACCATATTAGCGATAAGAGTTCTTGTAAGACCATGAAGTGACTTCATCTTCTTAAGATCATTAGGTCTTGTTACAACAACCTCTCCATTCTCTAACTTAATGTCCATCTCTGATGGAAGCACTCTCTCAAGTGTTCCCTTAGGACCCTTTACAGTCACCTTATTATTTTCTGCTATCTCAACAGTAACACCTGCCGGAACAGCGATAGGCATTCTTCCTATACGTGACATGCCGTGCACCTCCTAAAATTGTGAGTGATTTATAATTACCAAACAAATGCAAGAACTTCTCCACCAACGTTGAGCTTTCTTGCTTCCTTATCGGTAACAACGCCCTGGTTTGTTGAAATGATTGCGATTCCAAGTCCATTAAGAACCTTAGGAAGCTCTTCCTTATTTGCGTAAACACGAAGACCCGGCTTAGAAATTCTCTTAAGTCCTGTTATAATCTTCTCGTTCTTATCCTTACCATACTTTAATGTAATACGGATATCTTTGAAATTACCGTTGTCAACAAGCTCAAAGCTCTTGATATAACCTTCCTTGAGAAGAATCTCAGCAATTGAGATCTTCATCTTTGATGCAGGAACATCAACTGTATCATGCTTTGCAGTGTTGGCATTACGGATTCTAGTAAGCATATCTGCTATTGGATCTGTCATTGAAATGTACCTCCTATACTAATTACCAAGATGCTTTCTTAACGCCAGGGATCTGACCCTTGTAAGCTAATTCACGGAAGCAAATTCTGCAGATTCCGTATTTTCTTAAATATGCATGTGGACGGCCACAGATTCTACATCTTGTATATTCTCTTGTAGAGAACTTCTGTGGTCTCTGCTGCTTAATCTTCATTGAAGTCTTAGCCATTGAATTTCCCTCCTGTTATTACTTCTTAAAAGGCATGTTGAACTGTGTAAGGAGCTCTCTTGCTTCCTCATCAGTCTTTGCTGTTGTTACGATGATAACGTCCATACCTCTAACCTTGTCGATCTTATCATACTCGATCTCAGGGAAGATGATCTGCTCCTTGATACCAAGTGCATAGTTACCTCTTCCGTCAAATGAATCAGCGCTTACGCCTCTGAAGTCACGTACTCGTGGAAGTGAAAGGTTAACAAGTCTGTCAAGGAACTCGTACATTCTGTCTCCACGAAGTGTAACCTTGCATCCAAGAGGCATACCCTCTCTGATCTTGAAGTTAGCGATTGAATTCTTAGCTCTTGTGAGAACCGCCTTCTGTCCGGCGATTGTCTCAAGCTCCTTCATTGCTACATCAAGAATCTTTGAGTTTTCCTTAGCCTCACCGATTGCCATATTGATTACTATCTTATCAAGCTTTGGTACTTCCATAGGGTTCTTATAACCGAACTTCTTTACCATAGCATCCTTAATCTGATCATTATATAAATCTTTAAGTCTACTCAATTTTCCTGACCTCCTCTCTCAATTAATCGATTACTTCACCAGTTGACTTTGCTACACGAACCTTCTTCTCATCCTGGAATGTGTATCCAATCTTTGTTGTCTTACCGTTATGAACATACATAACGTTAGAAATGTCGATTGGAGCCTCGTGGTGGAGGATTCCGCCCTGCTGGTTAGCTGCGCTTGGCTTAGCATGCTTTGTAATCATGTTAACACCTTCAACTACAACCTTACCCTTCTTGGCATCAATTGAAAGAACTTTTCCTTCCTTATCCTTATCCTTACCTGCGATTACTCTTACGAGATCGTTCTTCTTAATTCTGACAGCTGACATTCTCTCGGTACCTCCTTATAATACTTCCGGAGCAAGAGAAACAATCTTCATGAACTGCTTATCTCTCAGCTCTCTTGCCACTGGTCCAAAAATACGTGTTCCTCTTGGTGTCTTATCATCCTTGATGATAACAGCAGCATTCTCGTCAAATTTAATATAGGAACCGTCTTTACGACGTGTACTCTTAACAGTACGAACAACAACGGCCTTAACAACATCGCCCTTCTTTACAACACCGCCTGGTGTTGCATCTTTAACAGTAGCAACGATAACATCGCCGATGCTTGCATATCTTCTGGTTGAACCACCCATAACACGGATGCAGAGGATTTCTCTGGCGCCTGTATTGTCGGCAACCTTAAGTCTGGTTTCCTGTTGAATCATGATATTACTCCTTTCAGCAATATTCGATATTATTCTATATTACTTCGCTCTACTGATGAGCTCTACAACTCTCCATCTCTTATCCTTTGAGAGCGGTCTTGTCTCCATGACCTTAACTACATCACCGATCATGTATTCGTTGTTCTCATCATGAGCCTTAAGCTTATATGTTCTGTTTACAATCTTCTTGTAAAGTGGATGCTTAACGTGGTCTTCTACTGCAACAACGACTGTCTTATCCATCTTATTGCTTACAACTCTACCTGTACGAGTTTTTCTTAAATTTCTCTCTTCCACGACAAATATCTCCTTTCTGGGAATCTGTCCATTCAGTTACCGGCAATTACTTAGATGCTGCCATAACTGTCTGGATTCTTGCGATATTTCTACGAACTTCCTTAATTCTTGCAGTGTTCTCCAACTGATTTGTTGCATTCTGCAGTCTGAGGTTAAAAAGTTCCTTCTTAGCAGCTACTAATTCATCATTCAATTCTGCAGCTGATTTTGTTCTTAAATCTTCTACATACTTATTAGTTTTCACTGTTATCACCGCCTTCTAAATCTGCACGTGAAACGATCTTGCACTTGCAAGGAAGCTTATGTGTTGCGAGACGTAAAGCTTCTTTTGCAACATCTTCAGGAACGCCTGAGATTTCGAACATTACACGACCTGGTTTAACGACTGCTACCCAATACTCAAGATTACCTTTACCTTTACCCATACGAACACCGATAGGCTTCTGAGTTACAGGCTTATCAGGGAAAATCTTAATGAATACCTTACCACCACGCTTAATGTAACGTGTCATGGCAATACGGGCTGCTTCTATCTGGTTTGATTTGATCCAACATGGCTCCATTGCAACGATACCATACTCACCGTTGCTGATCTTATTACCTCTTGTTGCCTTACCGGCCATTGAGCCACGGAACTGTCTACGATATTTAACTCTCTTAGGTAGTAACATTACTGCTCGCTCCCTTCCTTAACTGTTTTTGTTGGAAGTACCTCTCCTTCATATATCCAAACCTTAACACCGACCTTACCGTATGTTGTGTTTGCCTCAGCAAAACCATAGTTGATGTCAGCACGTAATGTCTGAAGTGGAATTGTACCATCGCTATAGAACTCAGTACGAGCCATATCTGCTCCACCGAGACGGCCTGAGCAAGATGTCTTGATACCCTTAGCTCCTGCCTTCATTGTTCTGCCCATGCAAGATTTCATTGCTCTTCTGAATGAGATACGATTCTCAAGCTGCTGTGCAATATTTTCAGCTACAAGCTGAGCATCCTTGTCTGGTCTCTTAACTTCCTTAATATCGATTGAAAGCTTCTTATCTGTTAACTTCTGAACGTCCTTCTTAAGGTTCTCAATCTCTGCTCCACCCTTACCGATTACGATACCAGGCTTTGCTGTGTGAATGATAATCTTAAGTCTGTCTGTTGTACGCTCCATCTCTATTCTTGAAATGCCTGCGCTGTAAAGTCTCTTCTTAAGAAACTTTCTTATATTATAATCTTCAACGAGGTTATCTGCAAAATTATCTTCTGCATACCACTTTGAGTCCCAGTCCTTAATAACACCGACTCTTAAGCCATGTGGATTAACTTTCTGTCCCATATGATACTCCTTTCATTATCTTTCATTAAGCACGATTGTGATGTGGCTCATTCTCTTCTCGATTCTGTAAGCCCTACCCTGTGCTCTTGGATGAATTCTCTTCATTGTAGGTCCCTTGTTTGCGTAGCACTCTTCAATATAGAGCTTTGAAGGATCCATTCCATTGTTGTTCTCAGCGTTAGCGATAGCTGATTCCAATAACTTCTTTATTAATGATGAAGCATATCTTGGGTTGTAAGTTACGATACCAAGTGCTGTAGCAACGTCCTTACCTCTGATTGCATCTAATACGAAACATGCCTTCTGTACTGATACTCTGGCATATGATAACTTAGCTGAAGGTCTTGTATCCTTAACAGCGTTTCTTTCTCTCTTGATCTTTGATCTATGTCCGCTAGCCATGAGTGAACCTCCTTTCAACAAATATTATCTTGTCTTCTTTTCGTCTTTGCCATGTCCTCTGTAAGTTCTTGTTGCAACGAACTCACCGAGCTTGTGACCAACCATGTCCTCTGTAACATATACAGGCACATGCTTTCTGCCGTCATGAACTGCGATTGTATGTCCAACCATTGATGGGAAAATTGTTGAGCGTCTTGACCATGTCTTAACAACCTGCTTATCGTTAGCAGCGTTAAGGGCATCAATCTTCTTTAATAAGCTCTCATCCGCAAATGGTCCTTTTTTAAGTGAACGAGCCATAGGTTCTAACCTCCTTAAAATCCTGTTAAATTACTTGATTGCCTTACCGTTACGTCTTCTGATGATCATCTTGTTAGACTGCTTGTTCTTCTTACGAGTCTTAAGACCAAGAGCAGGCTTGCCCCAAGGTGTCATTGGGCCTGGACGACCAACTGGTGCACGTCCTTCACCACCACCGTGTGGATGGTCATTAGGGTTCATAACAGAACCACGAACTGTAGGACGAATACCCATGTGACGCTTACGTCCGGCTTTACCAAGATTAATAAGGCTGTGGTCTCCGTTACCTACAACGCCGATTGTTGCGCGGCAGATTACAGGAACCATTCTCATCTCGCCTGATGGAAGTCTGAGTGTTGCATACTTGCCTTCCTTAGCCATAAGCTGAGCTGAGTTACCAGCTGAACGAACAAGCTGACCACCCTTACCAGGATAAAGCTCAATATTGTGAATCTGTGTACCTACCGGAATCTCAGAAAGTGGTAAGCAGTTACCTACTCTTACTTCTGCCTTAGGTCCATTCATTACTGTCATGCCATCTGTAAGTCCTTCAGGAGCAAGGATGTATGACTTCTCGCCATCTGCGTAGCAGATAAGTGCGATGTTAGCTGTTCTGTTAGGATCGTACTCAATTCCGATAACCTTTGCAGGAACGCCTTCCTTATTTCTCTTGAAATCGATTAATCTATATTTCTTTCTGTTTCCACCGCCACGGTGTCTGACTGTTATCTTACCCTGATTGTTACGACCTGAATTCTTGCTGAGTGAAACAAGAAGTGACTTCTCTGGAGTTGACTTTGTAATCTCTGAGAAATCTGAACCAGTCATATTTCTTCTGGAAGGTGTATAGGGATTATATGTTTTGATTCCCATTTTCTTAACTCCTTTCATGTTCTAAACATGTTGTGTAATATTGTTTTCTACACTGTTGTGCTAATTAAAGACCCTCGAATACCTCGATATCCTTGCTGTCCTCTGTAAGCTGTACGATAGCCTTCTTTGTAGCTGCTGTCTTACCAACAACCATTCCGCGTCTCTTCTTCTTGCCGTCGCGGTTCATTGTATTAACCTTAGCTACCTTTGTTCCTGCGAACATCTTCTCTACAGCTTCCTTAATCTGAGACTTTGTAGCATCTGTATGAACAAGAAATGTATACTTCTTGTCAGCCATGTCAGCCATTGACTTCTCAGTGATAACTGGCTTGAGGATTACATCATAGTACTTAATGTCTGCCATTATGCGTATACCTCCTCGATTTTTGCAACTGCATCCTTAGTAACAACAAGTGTGTCATACTTAAGAATGTCATATACGTTAATTGTGTTAGGCTGTGAAACCTTAACATCAGGAATGTTACGAGCTGAAAGAATTACGTTTGCATCGTTATCTCCGATAACCATAAGTGCCTTATCAAGCTTAAGGTTCTTCATAACATTTGCAAAATTCTTTGTCTTAATCTCATTGAACTTGATCTCATCAAGAACAACGATCTTGCTATCTACTACTCTAGAAGTAAGTGCTGACTTAAGGGCAGCTCTCTTCTCCTTCTTATTCATCTTGAATGAATAATCTCTAGGAGTTGGTGCAAATACAACACCACCGCCAGTCCACTGTGGAGCTCTTGTTGAACCCTGTCTAGCGTGGCCTGTTCCCTTCTGTCTCCAAGGCTTTCTACCACCACCGGAAACCTCTGAACGTGTCTTTGCCTTCTGTGTACCCTGACGGTTGTTAGCAAGCTGCTGTACAACGGCCATGTGTACGAGATGCTCATTGATCTCTACACCGAAGATTGCATCGTTCAATTCTAATGAGCCAACTTCTTTGCCTTCAATATTATAAACAGATACGTTTGCCATCTGTGTGGTCCTCCTTCCCTAGTAAAGATTACTTATCAGTCTTTACTGTCTCTTTCAGTGTTACTAATGATTTCTTAGGTCCAGGTACTGCACCCTTAACTAAGATGATATTGTTCTCGGCATCAACTCTCACAACTTCGAGATTCTGGATTGTGATTCTCTTTGCTCCCATCTGACCAGGCATTCCCTTGCCCTTGAATACTCTACCAGGTGTTGTTGCTGATCCATTAGAACCCTGATGTCTATGGAACTTAGAACCGTGAGCCATAGGTCCTCTTGACTGTCCATGTCTCTTAATAGCGCCCTGGAAGCCCTTACCTTTTGAAATGGCTGTAGCATCGATCTTATCGCCTGCTGCGAAGATATCTGCCTTGATCTCGTCCTTAACATTATACTCGCTGGCATTCTCGAATCTGAACTCTCTTACAAATCTCTTGTAAGAAACACCAGCCTTGTCAAAGTGTCCCTTCATTGGCTTGTTAACAAGCTTTTCTCTCTTGTCTGCGAAACCAACCTGAACTGCTTCGTAACCGTCGTTCTCAAGCGTCTTTACTTGTGTTACTACACAAGGGCCAGCCTGAAGAACAGTTACAGGTGTTAAAACACCGTCTTCATTGAAGATTTGAGTCATTCCGACTTTTGTAGCTAAAATTGCCTTCTTCATTAAATCTTTCCTCCTGTTTAATCTACAGCGGATAAGATGATTACGAACCCGGTAAACCTTGTTGCGTAAGCGCATCTCATCATCCTAGAACAGTTAAATATAAGTGGAACCTTCACCACTGCGGTTTGTGTTGCTTCTATATTAAACCCTTCAGGATTACTACTTAGTTTATGAAAAAATTCAACCTCGTTGTCTTACCCGATGCGTCAACCCATACATCAATGCAACTGTTATGGTTTGAATTACTTCATCTTGATATTGATGTATACACCAGCAGGCATCTCTAACTTAGAGAGCGCATCAACAGTCTTCTGTGATGGTGTGAGGATATCGATAAGTCTCTTATGAGTTCTCTGCTCGAACTGCTCTCTTGAATCCTTATACTTATGAACAGCTCTAAGAATTGTAACAACTTCCTTCTTTGTTGGAAGAGGTACCGGTCCGCTCACCTGAGCTCCCGTCTTCTTTACTGTCTCGATAATCTTCTTAGCTGACTGATCAATTAACTGATGATCATATGCCTTCAATGTAATTCTCATTACCTGATTTGCCATAATAAAAAAGTCGCCTCCTTTTCGCACTTCAGAACTTAAGTACGACAAGCGGTGACTGTACACTCCCCCGCGTGTATCATGAACTATCATGCTCATAATTACTCTCGCGGTCATTTCTGTATAATTAACAGATGATATTCTGTACAGTGACTTGTCGCCATTTTGTTGAAACCGATGGGTTGTATCGGTTTTTGACATTCGCTCCACGGAATAACCTGCTTAGCTTTCGCTTCGCAGCAACTTCTCGTTTCATTGCTATCATGTCACAGCAAGGATTAGTATACCTAATAAATCTGATATTTGCAACAACATTTTTAAAAAAATATTGTTTTTTTTAAGGAACAATCCATATAAAGGCAGGGTACAATGCCCTGCCTCTTACAACCATGTATCAGATACTATTTAATATAGAAGAAACTCAATGCACCGTTATTACTTATTATCGGTTCTTCACTAAGCAGTCCTCTCAATGCATTCTCAAGATTCAATACATCATCATCCTCATATGCCCGTCTGTCAATATATATTCCTGCGAATCCTTTTTCCCTGACAGTCTTAAGCATCTTGGGAACATCATCATTGTTCACTGTAGACAGCCAGTTGTCAGCATCTCTTCCGACAACACCGCCATAGCTCCATCTTAATGTCTTAGAATGGATAAATCCTATCCAGAGATCATAATCATTCATATCATTAACAGCGCCGCCCTCAGGATATTCATGATAAGGAAGCTGGTATATCATCGAGCCTGCAGGAAGAGAATCCTCTATTCTGGTTACAAATTCATGGTCGGATATATAATAATTCTTAAAGTTATCATAATCAAACCTAAGTCCCGGATACTGGAACCATATTCCCCAGAGTGTCACCACTGCACACACCGCAGCAAACACCCCATATACTGAGCCGCATGCATATCTGCCAAGCTTTGCGATTCTGCCTGACTCAAGAATCCTTGTACCCAGTACATTAAGCAGTATACACACTGCAGCTATCGAGATAAATGCTATAAATATCGAAATTCTGTTATAACATCTTATCATATCCGTAACAAGCAGTCCGAACAGACTTCCGAAGCCTCCTATCGTTCCGAGAAGTATCGCAGCGATATTAAGCAGCGACAAAAGCTCAAGCTGGACTTTGTATGGCTTGTCATCTCCCATGCGCTTAAGAAACAGTACAACAAGCAGCGCAAGAAAACCGATGCATCCCATAATTCCAAGATAAGCCATGTAATTCTCATTAACAAGCGGCATTGCGTCATTATATTCATTTATAATATTCTCAAGTGACGAACTTCCATGTGACTCCAGCGGAATAAACAGCTGGGCTATCTTAAGCGAATATGTCTCAACACCGTCAAGAGTACGCATGAATCCGTCCTTATTGGCTCCATTCGCCCTTATGTAGAGCACATTAGGCATAAGCGCCCCCACCATAAATCCGGCCACAAGAACTATAAGCGATAATGCCTTGCCAAGATATCCGAACTTCTTCTCCTTAAGTGCTTTTACAAGCCCTGTTATAATAAGAAAGAAACATGTAAAAAATGCATAATAGGCAATTCCGTTATTAGCTATGCATGCTGATAAAACTATTGCAAAATAGTTCTTCCAGTTCTTAAAAAATCCTCTGTTAAGTCTGAAGAAATTGTCATCCTCATATATCCATATACAGAACAGAATCGATATCGGCACAAAATAGTAGCATGCAAGCACATAATGATTCATTCCGCGCATGAATATGTACGGCATAAATGTAAATGTAAGCGCTCCGGCAACCGAAATCCATGGTCGTATCCTCATCTGCCTCAGTGCAAAGTACGCAAGCAGCGCAATCATAGGAAATGTTGACAGGAACATAAGATTAACTGCAATTGCAGGATTATCCGTGAATGCCACAAATATCTTAAGCACCATATTATCAAAATTATGCAGTGAACTTGCATAAAAATCATACCCATAATATCCGTAAGGCGCACCAAGCCTGTCCGTCTCCATAGTATTCATGCCTTCTTTAAGTGTTACGGCATTAACAAGGTATGACATTCCATCGCCGCCGTCGTATGACATCGGATACTGCAGGTCAAAATTCTGCATATCCATAAATACGTACATCAATACGCCGGTAAGCACCAGCATAACAATAACAGCGATAACATCTTTGTATATCTTCTTAACGAAACCTTTCATTCTGACCTCCGTGCTGTTCTGATATAATAAAACAGTTATCACAATATTATCGCTTTATATATGCCATTCTGTCAATTAAATTTTAATTAATTAATTCAATTAATTCTTCCGCCTGCAAGTGCGATTGCACCGATAAAGTTCTTAAGCTCACCCTTGAACAGCTCTGCCTTGGCATTGTCATCGTCATCTTCATACGCTTTGCCGATTGCCTTAATTGCCTCGTTGACAGCATTCTGGTCAACCTCAACACCAATCTCCTTAAGGTAATCCTTAGTTGCATTGTATACCTGTATCGTCCAGTTCACACCTTCGAGTATGCTCTTTGCATAATCCTCAGTGTCATCAGCCTTGCCATTCTCAAATTCAAATGCAACATTACCAAGTGCTCTCTCAAGCTTCTTGCAATATTCTGATGCAGTAAGCACCGCTTCAATTACTTCCTTATTATCTGCTCCGTTAACTGTATTATCTGCCATTATTCTATCCCTTTCTTACTGTCTTTGTACAAAATGCTGCAAGCTTCCGCCTCCCAGCATCAGATTATAAATATGTATCGGCATGAACATGCAGAAACTTTATATTCTGCCATTCTTTTACGTGATTGAGATTGTGAGATTGCCTTTTGTCCCACTCCTCTATATAATATCTCATATAAAGACTGGTGTCTGCGCACAAACTTGATATGTGCAAAATGCAGCGCAGGAATGGAGATTAGTATGAATATTTTAATATACAGATACGGAAGCATTTGTGAGCCTGACATCATCGAAGCATTTAACAGAATGTCTGTACATGTTGATGAGGTTACTGATGAGATATATAACAAAAAAATAACACCTGCCGAAGGAATAACTGTGCTAAAGAAGCACCTTGACAGCGGCACTGCCTATTCACTTGTATTCACAGTCAATTTCTTTCCGTGGATTGCAGAAGTGTGCAGCATATATGGGATAATGTATTTTTCACTTATCGTCGACAGTCCGGTTATGGAGCTGTATTCCGATTCGATAAAGCTTCCGTGCAACCGGGTATTCTTATTCGACCGCTGCCTGTATGATGAATTTGCAGCAGATAATCCGGGACATATATTCCACGTTCCGCTCGCCACCAATATTCAGCGCAGCCGCCGCGTAATCGACAATGCAGGCTCTGCGCAGAAGCAGCATTTTGCAAGTGACATATCATTCATCGGTTCACTGTATACCGAAAAGTGCCTGTACAATCAGGTAAAGCTTCCAGCTTACTATGAAGGCTTTGCCAATGCACTCATTGACGCGCAGCTTAAGGTATACGGATATAATTTTATAGAGGAGTGCCTCAGCGATGATTTTGTAAATGTTTTCCTTGCTAACGCACCAGACCATTATACATTCCCGGAGGCCAGCCGCCACGCATGGAAGGCACTTGTGGCACAGCAGTATATAAGTGTCAAAGCTGCCGAGCAGGAGCGTATCCGTGCGCTCAAGATGCTGTCAGAGAATTTCAGCGTTGACCTGTACACCGGCAGTGATACATCTGTCCTGCCGCATATACACAACCGCGGATTTGCGCGCTCACATACCGAGATGCCTCTTATATTCAACCAGAGCAAAATCAACCTTAACATAACCGCACGCTCAATACGCTCCGGCCTGTCACTGCGGATATTCGACATTCTCGGCTGTGGAGGATTCCTGCTGACCAACTATCAGGCTGAGCTGCCGGAATATTTTGAGATTGGAAGCGAGGTTGAAGCATTCTCATCAATGGAAGAGCTTCATGACAAATGCGCTTACTATCTGGCACATGACAGCGAACGCGAGGCAATTGCACGCCGTGGATATGAAAAAGCAGCCCGGTATCACTCATATGATGCAAGACTGCTTGAGATGATGGATATGGCGCTTTCATGTAATTCATAGGCATCTCTTCTACATAAACATCTGCCTTACCCTGTCCTCATAAGTATGTGCCGCCGCCACCTTAATATGACCGTTTGCCGCAATCGCACGGCGTTCCTCATCATGTTCAAGGTAGTAGCGGCATTTACTTATAAGGTCTTCATCACTTTCATAATAAACAAAATCTTCCCCCGGAATAAAATGTTCAAGAAGATCCGCCTGATAATTCGACATCAGAAATCCCCCCGCCCCCATAATATCCATGCAGCGCAGCGGTATCCCCGTCTGTATGCTCCTAAGCGAGATGTTGAGATTAATGCGGCTGCATTTGAACACATACGGCATATCATTGTAATAATCAACCGCTCCCACATTATGCACCCCCGGAAGCTCCGGTGTCGGATTGTGTGTATACAAATTGACACGGCTGTCCGGAAGCTCCTCTGCCAGCATCCCGAGCAGATGGCGGCGTTCCCTCTCTGCAAGTTTACGTGCAAGGAAGTAATTAGCGTATACATATTCGGGTGTCTCAACACCATCCCTGTTCGGTTTGTAATCGAGTGCCTTCTTCATCTCCTCAAGCACCGGACCTTTGAGCATCTCTTCCATAAAGAAATATCCCTGCACCTTCATCTGTGCTTCTATAATTCCGTCAAGATATCCCTTTGCAAAATCCGGCATAGATGAAAGCCGTTCGTACAACTGATGCTTTTCGTTATACATTGAACCGACAAATGCAATATCACCACTTACGCGCTTAACTGCCTCCGGTGCCAGACCTCTGCCATTCCCCGACGGACTTACATGCATTGCATCAAGTCTTCTGACATTAGCGGCAAGCGGCATGTAATGCACAGTTGTTATTCCTTCCGATGCGAATCTGTCCGCAAGTGCCCTGTCAAATACATAGACATGATTGCATGGATTAATTATCGTATATGAAAATAACGACACCAGAGGACTGTCATATACCCACGCCACATACTTTACGTTATGCTTTTTGCATACATTAGATATCAGCGGGCTGTAATTAAATGTAAATACCGCATCAGAATCATCCCCCTTATTAAGATACTCTTCAATAAGCGCATCCAGCTTCGCCTCAGCTTCCGGATTAACGCGGTCATGTATCGCCTCAAACTCAACGCATATTACATTAATGCCGAGATTATGCATTGCATCAAGCATATCTTCTTTGCCAAAATTCTTCCATTCAGGAAATAAAACATTCATACCAATTCCTATTCCTGCGCTGCCCTTTGCGCATATCATGTTTGTATGCTTGTGCACACACAAAGTGACCGTTATTCTAACCCATCCAGCAGTTCCACAAAGTCCCTTGCCCTGTTAATCCATCTGTGGTTTGCCGATGCATTCTCATATCCTGCTTCAGCAATCGCACGCATCTTTGCATCATCAGCAAGCAGATTCTTAATCATTCCCGGCAGTTCATCTATCCTCTCAAGGTCATACATTACAATATCCCTGCCATTAGTGAAATGCTTTTCAAGATATGTAGTCTTATCCGTAAGACACACTGTATGATTAAGCATTGTATTAGCTATACGCTCCGTCATTCCCGCTTTGTGCCATGACATTATGTTAAGCGCAACCTTAGCCTGTCCCATTAGCTTTATGCCTTCCCTGTAAGATACATCAGGATGTATTATAAGATTATCCCTTACAGCAAGCGGGCAGTTATTCCAGCTTGAGCCGAACACATGAAGCGTGATGCCTGCATCAAGGATTGCCTCTATTACTTTTTCGCGGTAGTAGAACATCACAATACGGCATACATCCATACAGTCTGTTAGTGTTGCTGCAAATGCGTCTGCTTCATCCACAGTGCATGCAGGCTCACCGCACTCATGGATAACATCAGCAAGTGCCGCTTCACTTGTCATGTTGGGGTTATCCTTCATCTTTTCAAGCAGCCTGTATGCAATATCCTTCACCTCAGGCCTGCATTCTCTCTCAAGCGCTGCCATTCTTTCTCTGTAATCATGATATGATGCAACAAAAACCACGTCATATACCCTGTCGTCCCACACTGTCTGCTCTGATTGCAGAAGTTCAATACCGGCCGGCGGCAGATGCCTGCCTGCTTTAATTGCCGGATAATGCCTGTTTATGTAATCAGCATAATTTTCATCCTGCGTAAGCACATAGTACCTGTCAAGAGGCAGTGTAAAATGATAATACAGATACAATGGATGGTCATAAAGGAAATTAAACTTTGGTGCCTCAATCAGATTGTTAACAAGTTCATTGGAATCTTTCATCTTAACCGAGAACAACGCTGTCTGGAATCCCACAACCGCGCGGTACCTGTTACCTACAAACCGTGCCAGTCCTCCGGTTCCATGTTCTGCCATGTCATACATAATTACCGGCACACCGCATTGTTTCAGGCTGTTGGCAAATTCATACGCAAATGACTTAAGCACATTAAAGCATATCGGATCTCCCATGTATATAACTACAGGTCTTATCGCATCATCAATCCTGTAGTACTCGTCCTTCTTAGCTATCATCAGCTCAAGTTCTGATGTAAAATACTGTCCGATTCCATATGCATCCGCTTCCGTTATATACTTTGCCAGAAGCCTGTCAAAGCACTCAGCCGCCTGCAGCTGTGCGGCATATCTTCCGAATACATACGCATACATGAGATAATGTTCCTGATAAAGCATCACGCATGACTGTTCAGACATAATTATCCGGACATTCGTGCCTTTTTCCGCAATATTATCTTCCAAAGCCAGCGCCCTTGCCGCAAGTTCAAAATCTTCACCGCATCCCAGCCTGTCATTGAACCCGGAATATTCTGCCGCGAATTTTCTTGATATGGCAATTCGTTCAAGGCGTCCTGCGCCTTTTTCAATCAGCTCCGGCAGTGTCAAACATCTGTAATCTTCCGGTGTCATAAGACGGCTGATTATGCCGTCATCAATTATCTCCCCCGGCGCAATGTATATCATGTAATCTCCAGATGTATACGATATTGCCGCATTCTTAAACTGTGATATCGTAGAATAATCCCTGCCGCTTGCGTCAGCAAAAGCAATTCCAAGCTTCTCAAGCTCCTCCCGGTACACATCACAGTTATCCGCACATACCGCAGCAGCTTCGTAAACATCGCATAAAGCCATGCTCTTCGCTGTTGCAAGCACTGTATCAACGTCTTCATCTCCGCATATATATAATATAATACTTACTGTTGTCATTCTTTTCCATCCCGGTTATCTGTATATTTGACATCGGCTGCCTGTCACACATTGCGCTGTTTCTTTGTAAATTATAACATTTTCCCTGATATAAACCAATTCATTCTTGAAAGTTTTACCGCATTTGATATAATATTTGATAACGCAATAATGACATTACGTGAAGGACTTTATATATATATGCGAGCTTCTACAAAAAAGATTATTAAGGCAATCGGATTTATCTGTGTATTGTGCCTTGTTTATATATTATATTTTAATTTCAGCTATTATCTGTCTGAGAATAATTTTCTTCGTTGTACTCTTAATGAGGCACACGAATCCAAAGACTATACCATGTGTTTTATCGGTCCGTCAACGACATATGGCTCTTTTGTCACGGAAGAATTTGACGAACTGCTCGGCGTGAAGTCTATTAATCTTGGCAGTGAAGGTCAGCTTCCATGTGACTCATATCTCATTTTAAAAGATTTTCTGTCTGACAATAAGCCGCAGTATGTTGTTATGGATGTATGGTATCAGTACTACATGAACAATGATATTTATTACCGCACTAATACCAACTCCACAATTAAGACGCTTGCAGCTATAAGGCCGTCTCTTGCCAAGACAGCGTTTGGTCTCAATATGTTTGTCAAGCGTCCTGCAATATGGAGTACTTTTGCATTGCCTAAGATTACGTTTGAGCCGCTCACAACCGGGTATAGTAAGTTCTACAGTCTTGAGTCCTGCATTGATACCTACCAGTATAAGAACCAGTACTATTTTTCCGAATCAGGCACGCGTCTCTATAAGCAGGGAATGGGGAACTGGAATTACGGCAAACTGAGCATGGATTCTGAGACAACATGGCAGGGCTCATATTCCTCAATTGCGACTGAATATTTCAATAAGATTGTCAAGCTCTGCAAAGATAATGACATTGAACTTATCATGGTTACTCCGGGTGCTGATGACGCCTACGTTCTTACGATGGGGCATTATGACGAAGCGCACGCCATATTCCAGAAGCTTGCCGATGACAATGGCATCCGCTATTATGATTTCACATATGCAAAGCCGGATGTATTTGCAAGAGCTGACTCGTTCTATCACAACTCTTCACACATGTCATCCGAAGGCGCACACGCCCTTACATACCTCCTCATTGACCTTATCAGGGCGAATCCGTCGGATGATGAATTATCCGGCTACTTCTACCAATCATATGAAGAGTACTATTCAAATGTTGACATTGCCAATGCATGGATTGAAAAAGACAGTGGTGGCAATCTGGTTGCCAAAGGACTGTATGGCATGGATTCAGAGCCGGAATACTGCTTCTACAGCCGTGTCCACGGTTCCAAGAACAGTGACTGGACTCTGCTCCGCGACTATTCAGACGACAACACACTTACACCTGCCGAATATCAGAACCGGGATATTGAAGAGATTCAGGTATGCGTGAAGCTTAAGGATGGAGAGAAGGTTAAGAAGGCGTATTTTAAACTATAATACGCCTTTTCTTTTTTGCAATAATTCTTATTAATCCCTGCTTTTTGACCTGAATAAAGATTTTTCCTGTCATCCTTAGAATATCCCGTGTCTGTGCTGCAGGCGATAGTGATTTTCTATCCGGCCTGCTCGCCTTTAATCATCTCTTTACATGTGACATTCCTACAATCAGGTCTTCAAAATCACATACTTTTCATTCAATTCACGTATACCTACTGCTTCGTTATATTCACATCTGAATTCCGGTACTGCAATATTGTCCAACATATCAAGCCACCATAACACATCTGTAAATCCGAGCATATGCCTGAACCTTACTGTACCTGAGATTCTTGGATTTATCTCAAAAATATACAGGCGGTCATCCTTTTTTCTTAGCTGTATATTTATGTATCCTTTAAGATTAAGCAGCTTTGCAATCCTTATTGCAAGCTCTGCATATTCCCCGGCATTGCTCAGCTTAACAATATTAGAGTATCCGTTTTTCAGCTCACGCCGGAAGGCTATTGTATTAATTACAGCAATATCCCGGAATACACCTATTGTATACTCTTCATCACTGTCTATGTATCTTTGGTACACACAGTCTTCGCCTTGAATATTGTCATTAATATTGTTAAATGCTGTCTCATCCGCGTAATATCTCTTCTTAATATCTGCTATTTCACCGGCGGAATATATCTGTATTCCCTTTGATCCGTTAGATTTTCTCGGCTTACATATATAACTGCTGCCATCCACTTCTATAAGGCATGGATTAACATATGTGTCTGGAACATCAAATCCGTTATCTGTTAATAGCTGCGCAGTCTTATACTTATCAAGGCATATGTCAAGTATACGTTCGTCCTGAATAACTATCTTGATTCCATGTTCCTCAAACAGCTTTCTGTTGTCACTTACAACCTCTATCTCGCGCTCATTCACCGGGATAAGATGAGTAATGCCATACTCAAGGCACTTTCCAAGAAGTTCTTCTGTATAACCTTCTTCTACAGCATATCTGCTCTGCCAGAACTTCTTAACACGGTCCATTCCTGCTGCTATACTGTTGACATCGCAGCCATAAAGCTCCGCATCCTGCTCCTGAAGTATTTTAAGTATTCCATTGGCAATATCACCGCTGACTGCGGTTACAAGTATCTTTCTCATTATTCACCCCTGTGCAGAATATCAATTAATTTCTTATTATCCGGATCATAGTTTTTAATATCTCTTTCCAGCTCGGACATATCATAGCTTACATTAAAAAACCTGACATCGCCGGCATCCGTATCAACATATGCATATCCAAATCCCCTGCCATCTCTCTGCTGTCCAAGTGAACCCGGATTTATTATTGTTGTATTGCCCGTTCTTCTTATATCACGAAAATGTGTATGGCCACAGAATACATAATCATACTTCATATATTCCTCTTTGCATACGAGTGGGTCTTTCGGATACATTCTTCCGTTAAGTACGTTTTCAAATGTACCGTGTATGATTGCTATTTTCTTAGTTTCAAGTTCTATCTCCAGAACTTCCGGCAGCTCAGATACATACTCAAGAGCTGTCTCATCAAGCATTGCATACGAATGACCGTACTGTGCGAAATACCTTTTCGCATTATCATTGCCATACGCAATATCTATTGCTATTTTATCATGATTTCCCTTAACTGCATACAGATTATCCATTTTTCTGAATGCTTCTGCAATCTCATGCTGTCCATAATAATATCCGTGCATATCACCGCAAAAAAAAAGGCAGTCATACTCTACCTCTTTTATATCTCTAAGGAACTGCCTTAATGCATATTGATTACCATGTATATCCGAAAATGCTATTACCTTCATCACGGCACCTCCATGCTGATTATCAGTTATTGCTGTTCTGCATCATTGCCTTATCATCATAGTTACGCTTCGCAGCATTACCATTCTCATCAAATCGCTGCTCACCAACTATTGTCCAGTCTGTGCAGTGTTTGCATACCTCAGGCAGCTCATCCCATTTATGCTCAAGATGCTTGCATACCATCTTCTCATTACGTTCTTTCCACACCTGCCTGATTGACTGATTATTAATATTGCCATATACAGTCCTGCCATCAGCATCCATGGCACATGTAACAACATCACCGTCCCATGTTATCGCACACACACCGACTGCATGTCCGCACGCATATCTCTCATCAGTCTTTTCATGTGTTATTCCCTCATGCTGTCCGCCCCATGATATAAGACGCCTTACAGTTGTCCAAGCTCCTCTTGCTCTCCAGTATTCAACTATCTTATCAAGCTCGTCCCTGTTCTCATCCATCTCCATTGCTTTAACTTCAATTATCGGAGTCTTAAGACCGCGCTCAGCCTTACGCTTCAGAAGATACTCAATATTATTATAAAGCACATCCCTGTCAGCTCCTATACGGATTTTTTCATATACCTCTTTTGAAAATCCATCAACATCAATACTTATAAAATCAATTCCTGAATCAAGCAGCATCTCTGCCATTTCTTTATTTATAAGAGTTCCGTTGGTATTAATATTTATATTCTTCAGGCCCTTTTTCTTGGCATAATCTATCATATAATAGAGCTTGTACTTAACGAGAAGCGGTTCACCGTAAAAGTCAAGCCATACTCTGCAATACACATTGTTATCTGCAATCTCATCTATTATCTTCTTGTAAAGAAAGATATCCATAAATCCCTTTTTTCTTGTAAGCTTGTCATTGATACACGTTGTGCAGTTAAGATTACAGTGATTACCGACTTCGACAATTACATTCAAAGGGAACTCCTTCATCTCGAATTTTTTTTCTATTTCTTTCACATTCTCGTACATACCCATTCTCCATTTCTGTGATTTTAATAACATCTACAATTGACCCGCAACAGATAGTATACTGTCTTCGATACTTATCTGCGGTTTATATCCAAAATCTGCTCCGGCTGCATCCGGTGATATAATCCATCTTTGACTGTCGCTGTCAGTTTTATTGTTAAGCAAGCTTATATCAGATCTGCTCCTTAACTGCTCTTTACATAACTCAGCAAGCTCCATGTCGCTTATGCTGTTACCCGCAATATTGTATACACCATTTGCATCCGATTCTATAAATCTGTCCACTGCGCATGTCAAATCTCTCACATCAAGATAATTCTGCACACGCATACCATTGCCGTATATCTGCAGCGGCTGATTTTCAAGACACCTTTTAACAAATACTGAAAATATCTTATTATCCGGCATTCCACATCCCACCGGCGACGGTATCCTTAAGCATCCATATCTTATGCCGCATGCCCCAAGTCCCTGTACTATCTGTTCTCCAAAATACTTTGTGTAATGATACACTGTTGCAGGTTTTACCGGATGTTTTTCTGTTATTGGAACGTATTGTGGAATTCCTATTACAGGAACGCTTGATATATACACAAAGCAGCTTACTCCCGCTGTTTTAGCAAAGTCAGCGATATTCTGTGTTCCAAGGCAATTGGTATTATAAAGCTTCTCAACATCATCACTTATCTCTGCTGCTGCGTGTATGACAATATCAATACTTCCGTTATACTTTTGAATACACTCAGACAATCTCTGTCTGTCAGCGATATCACAGCTTATATATTCCCTGACATCCGCACGGCTTATCTCTGCTCTTCCAAGCCCAATAATATCGTGCTCTTTCTTAAATGCATCTGTTAAATTCTTCCCTATGAATCCGTTACATCCGGTTATTAATATTTTCATTTACAAAAAGTCCGTACTGATATGATTTTCTATAGTTACACTTCGTGCCGGCACAACACACTCTTTCTCCGCCGTGTCATGTGCCAGATAGCTGCCTGCTCCAATCAGCGTATAATCTGCAATATGAATGCCGTCCTTAGTTGCCGCATTATTTCCGATAAAGCAGTTATTTCCAACCGTTACATTGCCTGCCACCGAGCACGATATTGCAAAAAAATTAAAATCTCCAGTAACCGAATGGTGGCTGAGCATCGACTTAGGATAGAATATGTTGCATATGCCTGCCTGTGAATAAGGGCCAAGGATTGCATGTTCAAATATAAGGCACCCTTCTCCCACTCTTTCCGCCATAACAACTGCGGAAGAATGCACAAACGAAAGCACTTTTATCTCCATTTCCTTAAGTTCATGATATATCTTTTTCCGCGCATCATTCATTGAATTATAGCCCACTGCAATGTAACACCCAAGCTCATGTACATCATATATATCATTAATATCTTCATACGCTACAACTTTTCTGCCAAGATGCATCGTATCTGTTATATATTTTCTGTTAACACAGAACGCATCTATATTCTCACCTGCTGCCATAAGCTCGTAGAAGAGCACATCGGCCAGATCAGTTATTCCAAATATTATTTTCTTCATATTCTTATCAGGCATTCTCTTTGATCCATTCAACTGCCAATGTCAGCACTCTGTTAACCTGTTCATCAGTAATTCCATAAAACAGTGGGAATCTTACTATACGTTCACTTTCACTTGTTGTATATACATCCTCGCCAAAGAACCTGCCGTATTTCATCCCCGCCTTTGATGAATGTAACGGTACAAAATGAAATACACATCCTACACGATTCATATCGCGCATATACTCAAGGAACGCACTTCTCGTCTCCAGATTCTTAAGCTTTAACCAAAACATGTGCGCATTATGTTCACAGTCATCCGGAACCATAGGGAGTTCTACTTTTCCACTCTCAACAAATGGTGCAAATGCTCTGTAATATCTGTTCCATGTTGCCTTGCGGTTATCGTTAATCTCATCCGCACACTTAAGCTGCGGCCAGAGAAATGCCACATTGAGCTCGCTTGGCAGATATGATGAACCAAGATCTACCCAGCTGTATTTGTCAATCTCACCTCTGAAGAACTTAGACCTGTCCGTTCCCTTCTCCCATATTATCTCTGCATGTTCAATATATTTTTCATCATTGATAAGAAGTGCACCGCCTTCTCCCATTGTATAATTCTTTGTATCATGGAAGCTGTAGCAGCCGATTGCACCTATCGTACCGAGATATCTTCCCTTATATGTAGACATAACACCCTGCGCAGCATCTTCAACAACAGGTATATTGTGCGCATTGGCAATCTCCATAATCTCGTCCATATTGCAGGCAATTCCTGCATAATGTACCACAACAATTGCTTTTGTCTTTTCAGTTATCGCCTCAGCTATAAGCTTTTCATCTATGTTCATTGTCCTGGGCTTAACGTCAACGAATACTATCTTTGCCCCCTGCCTTGCAAATGCACTGGCTGTTGTAACAAATGTATATGAAGGCATTATAACTTCGTCGCCTTCCTTTATTCCAAGCAGCATCGCAGCCATCTCAAGTGCAGCAGTACATGACGTTGTCATAAGAACCTTCTTAGCCCCGAACCTGTCCTCAAGCCATTCGCTGCACAGCTTTGTATATCTGCCATTGCCGGAGAGCCTGTTATCCCTGATTGCATCCTCCACGCACTTCATAGAGTCTTCAAGACATATAGCCTTATTAAACGGAATAGGTTCCATTATTCTCCTCCTCTGCAATTATATAATTCCTGAGTTCTTCACAGAATTTCTTCATGTTACCGACACTATCCACATTGTTAAGAAGCTTATCCTGATGTTCACAGTATTCCTGCTGCTGTTTCATAAATCCAGCATCGTGTATATACTTTTTTATAATCTCCGGATATTGGGCCAGCTCCCCACATACAAAGCCTTCGCCGCGGATTGCCACATCACAGTTACCAAGTGTAACTATAGGCGTATGGTTTTTCAATGCCAATGAAGCTCCCGTCCCGCCGCCGGTTCTTGGCGGATTAACAAATAAATCACCATCAGCCATTGCTTCCTGAAGATTGTCTGCATATCCTATGAATATATACCTGTCACTTTTATCTGATGTTTTTATTTTATTCTTCAATTTATCGCACTCACCAATCACCTCAACATAAACATCAGGTTCATCTTCCAGGATCTGGTTAAGCACGTTCAGGAATTCATCTGTCACTTCACGGTCAAGCCTGTTCCCTACTATCAGCAATATGAATTTATCTTTTTCCTTTTTATTGCGCAAAGCAGCATTCTGACGTGATATTTTGCTAACCGCGGTCAGCTCATTAGCTATCATCAATTCATATACTTTTTTATCTTGCGTCAAATATGAATCATATATCTTTTCCGCCTCACCTTCGCAATGAAAGCGTCGTACAATGACCGGTGCCGCCGAATGTACCGGGGTTCCAACACATGGAAAGCTGCATACAGTTGTAAACCTGGAGCATACATCCGCGATTATATTCATGCCACCTATATCAATTATAAATTCAGGATTCACTCCACGGACGTAATCAACTGCCATTTCAAGTTCCTGATTAAAAAACTGTGATGTAAATGCTATATTACATACATTAATGCATAGTCCAAAATGATCCGTCTGAAGTTTCTGGGTCGTCTCTACCAAAGAATTATCTACGGCATGATAGTAAACATCATTCTTTTTATCTTTTTGGACACCACCCATGTATCCTATAAGCACTATCACATTATATCCCAGCTTCTGCAGATAGTTATATATGTTACACACTATCATTGTAGGCGCATGGACTTCCGCAAGTATACTCCGAGCCGCTATTAATACTGTTCCTTTTTTTCTTTCTGCGAATGGGATGTAGGCTAATTTTTCTTTATTGATATGCGAAGATATATCGTTAACGGCGCTAATGTATATTCCATCTGTCTGTAAAAAGAGCTTATTACTGACATCAATTGCATTGCTAAATGTAAGCACTCCAATCTGATAAATATAATTAATCAATGACAATGCATCAATATTGTTATGCATTAAAGCATTATTTATATACTTAATTATCTTTGCATCCTTAATTATATACAATAGATACGAAAATAGATATATTCCATCAGACCAATCATCGCCGATACATCTGCTTATATTCTCCAATGTGTCATCCTGCTCTTTTGCAGTCATGGAATAGAATGACTTTCTCAGTTCATCATTAAACTTTTCGTCTTTAAGCTGTATGCCATTAAGTAAATTCTGTAAAAATTCCATATCTCCCAATCATTTCCATATACTATTCTAAAATCCGGCATCAGTCCGCAACATATACATCTGAATACTTCAAAACTCTCCTGTGCTTATATTCAGTATTAATCTTTTCATTAGCATGTCCTGACGCATTAGTACAGATTAACTCTATAAAATTAGCTCCACACTCATATGCATGTGGATATCCTCCTCCAAATCTTGGATTTATCTCAAGAATGCTGTATTGTCCGTTATGCTCCATAACATCTACATCCAACGGACCTACAAGACCTATCTTTTTTACCGCTCTGCTTACCAGTTCTATAACCGAAGCATTCATGTCCGTAACAGATTTTTCTGTTTCCCCCGCTCTCATTCGCAGTTTCTCTTTGCAAAAGCATGATATAATCTCATTACTCATCATATCAACATAAACATCAACACCATACTCACGTCCCGACATATCAGGCTGCACTATCAGTTGTTCATTATACTCTTCTATTAATGCTTCCAACAGCTTTTTTGAATGAACATGAAATGTGTCAACGCTTCCCGCACCAGCTCTCGGTTTCGCAAAAACATTGATTCTGTCTCCGGACGATTCACAATAATCCTCAGCCTTATAAGTAGGCACTGACTGTATGCCTGCATCTGCAAGGTAATTATTCAGATTCAGCTTATCCCGGCACAACTTTATTTTTTCATAGTCTGACAAAGCTACCATAACACCGATTTCTTCAAATATACTTCTGATTTTTGCAATAAGAATAATCTCATCTTCGTGTAAAGGAATTATAATGTCTATATTTTCTTTTTTACATATATCGACCAATGTATCAGTATAATCCGGTGAGTCCATGCGTGGAACAATGTAATATTTGTCCGCAACATATAATGCCGGTGCATCCTTACTGCAGTCCGTTACGACAACCTTATCCACGCAATTGCGATTAGATGTAAAATATTTTACAAGCTTATATCTTGTACCGCAGCTTAATATAAGAACATTCATCATTCCTCATCCTCTACATAATTCCATTTCATTGCTGTTCCCTTTTTAATATCGCACGAAGCTCTTTTTCCAATAATGTCCTTATAATACTTTGTATGCAATCCATATCCCGGACGTATTGACCTCATGTTATCAGGCGTAAATATTTCACCCTTTTTAATATCACTTACAACATATAAAGACCTTGATCTTCCTTTACTCTTTTTCTGTTTCTCTGTGAGCTCATATGTTACCTTTCCAAGCGCCTTTTCAACATTCCTGATATCTGTTACCATATTCTTAAATTCCTGAGGCTCCATTGAAAATGTTCCATCTGGTCCGCCATCTTTTCTACTGAGTGTCAGATGCTTTTCAATAACTCTTGCTCCAAGTGCAACACCTGCGACAGCCACCGCACTTCCAAATGAATGATCAGACACTCCCACTACACAATCAAATGTCTCCGACATATTAGTAAGCGTCCTGAGATTAATCTCCTCATATGGAGTCGGATATTCTGATACACACTTCAAAAGTATCACTTTGTCATTCCCCGCTTCTTTACACGTGCGTAATGCCAGCTCTATATCTGACATATCTGCTATACCCGTTGACATAATTATGGGTTTTCCTGTCATTGCTGCCTTCTTTATCAATGGTATATCATTAAGTTCAAATGACGCAATCTTATATGCAGGCACATTAAGCTCTTCAAGAAAATCAATAGCAGTCAGATCAAATGGAGATGAAAAACATGTTATTCCGACTTTTTTTGCATAATCCATTAACTCTCCATGCCATTCCCATGGTGTATATGCCTCTTTATATAGTTCAAAAAGGTTCATATTCTCCCAAGGGCTTCCAGGTGTTGCCATAAATTCCGGTCCACGGCAGTCTATAGTAATTGTATCAGGTCTGTATGTCTGAAGTTTTATTGCATCTGCACCACACTCTTTTGCAACATCAATTATCCTTTTAGCTCTGTCCAGATTATGCAGATGATTAGCTGACATCTCCGCAATAATGTATGTATCAGATTTGTCACTCAGTTTTTTACCATCAATCATCAATTCTTTACGCATCCGTATCCCTCTGTTTCATATATTTATACTTTATTTCAGCAATCGTCCAATCCGATTCATTATCTATATCCTGTACTTCAGTCTCCTGCACTACAATCGGCATTATATTGTCGACTATAATACCCTTTCGTTTTATATATTCCTCAGCATCGTATATATAAAACTGCCCAGCATCATGATATTGCTTTTCAAGATCCTGCGATCTCATCTGTGAGAATTCTTTATATTTATATTCCACGCAGCCATCTTCAGATATAACAAAGCATCTCTGTGGAGGAAATGAAAACTGTACAATAGGCATTACTTCAACAGGCTTTTTCTCTATCATAACATTCATTGCCTCGATTAGCTTTTTAGCTGTCACAAACGGAGCCGTAGGATATATACAGCATATATAATCATACTTTATCCCCATTTCTGAATACTTATCTGTGACTTCCATTATAACATCAGATGTTGTAGCATAATCTCCGGATGTCGCCGCTTCTCTCATAAATGGAACATCAGCGCCGTATTCTCGTGCTATATCTGCGATCTCTTCACTATCTGTGGATACCATAACTTCATCAAAAAGCCCACTATTCAATGCTGCCTCAATTGAATAAGCAAGTATAGGCTTTCCGCAAAATTCTCTGATATTTTTCTTAGGTATTCTTTTACTGCCGCCACGCGCCGTTATTATCGCTATACTCTTCATATTTACCTCATTTTTGCTGCCCTATATTTTTTTGGATGTATTCCGCTATTCTTAATGCGCCGTTTCCATCTATAATTCTACTCATATTAATTCTGCATCTGCTTATATACTCCGGCGTACTCAGTATTTCATAGATGCATTCAACTGTTTTTCTCAATACCCCATCAGTATCAATCCTAGCATCTCCTGCATACTTTAAAATACCATGCGATTCCATCTTCTGTGCAAACGCGACATGATCTTCTGCAAATGCAACGCATACGGTCGGGGTGTTACATGCACATAACTCATATATTGACGTTCCCCCTCCCGACACCGCAACTGCACTTTGTCTCATTATTTCTGCCATATTAGATATATTTTGCAGAACAACTAACCTTTTCTCATGTTCTGCCATATTATCCATAGCCTGCCTGTCACTGTTCATTCTTCCCAGGACTGCAACACATGTATAATCCTTAAAGCGTTCATCCTCTAATATCATTCGGGCAAGTCTTTGTGTAATATGGTATTGGTCAGTTCCACCTGTTGTAAGCATAATCTGCTTTTTTACACTTGTCACTTTTTTCCTGGAAGAAAACTCATCCCGCAGCGGCATGTACTTCATCCCCGTAAGCAATCCGGTATTTTTTCCGTCATAAAGTTTCTGTAATGTATCCTCCTCCGGCCACTGTGAATAATGAAGTGCAAATGATATGTCATACGCACATCTACACATATCATCAATATACATCACGGGGACATGCCTGTTAACATCCGTCATAAATTCTTCAGTAACAAGATATGAATCAACTACCAAAAATTCTATTCCGGCATATTCTATATAATTTGTTACTTCATTAATTCCTGCATTCCAATCATCCCATGGTGCATTTATTACATGATATTCAAACTGATTTTTTTGTAATATCTCCTCATTACTTGTATCTGAAATTATAAATATGCACTTCATGCCAAGCTCTCTGCATTTATTTGCAATTGACACACACCTCATCATATGACCGGTTGCGACATTAATATTGGCATCAAGTCTGAATCCTACTCTTACTGTTGTTCTTCCCATACTTTCAATTTCTCCGAAATATATTCCATCTCATAAAAGCCATATCTTTGATCGCACGGAATGGTCAGCACATTATCCGCCAGAAATTTTATGTCAGGATTATTCACACTTTCCTTTAATCTCCAGTGAACATTGCAATATATATTACAGCTAATCAGATATTGTAATAATTTATCCCTGTTGTCACACTCAATCCACATTCCCAAAGGTACTGCGCCATCTTTGCTGCATGACTTCACTTTAAATGAATTCATCCCATTCACTAAATCACACAGACGGTTATAATTATCAATTCTCTTTTCCCTTATATCATCCATATTGCAATTAAATATATATCTTTTAGAGAATTCAGACATTGGATATATTCTATAGTCTGAAAATAGCTCTTTAATTGACTCTGAATAATATTCTAAATAATTTTCTTTTAGGTTCTTATTTTTGAAATTCCCACTGACATATTCCCGCTTCATAGCCTGTACAAGCATGTACAGATTTGTATATCTGCTGACAATATTATTGCTGGGTTCATCCGGAACAGGCATGCATTTACTGCATATTATGCCTCCATCCGGTATTGCAAACCACTTTCTCAGGCTGCCTACTATATAGTCGCCAAAACCAATGGTAAAATCTCCACTGCTAAGAAGTGCCATCGTAATATCCTCAATTACAATTATTCCTTTACTCCTGCACTCAGATATAATATCCATCAAACTTTGTGAAACCGGTATTCCAAAATAGTGAACTACATATATACTTTTTATTCCTAAGTCTAGTTGAGCTTTTATCTCGTCCACATTTACTTCAAGGTCTGCGTTGATACAATATGCAGAATACTCCATACCCGCGCGCTTAACAGCATCTGTGACTGTACCACATACATAATCTGGAATTAGTATTGCATCAACACCAAACTCTTTTTGGATGAAATTCAATAAGACTTCTATAGCATTTCGCCCACTCTGATAAAATACATTTTTATACTCCGGTTTTTCTGCCCCCATAAAAGGCAGACCGAAATTTTTCATGCTGTCTGCTGAATTCTCTGGCAACTGATACATACACCAATCATCCAGTTCTATTACACTGCCAATTTCCATATAATCACCTAAACATTTTCATATATTTTAACAAGGAGCTTTCTTTGTTTAATAACCCTTTATTCTTATTATAATCAAATGTTATCTGTTTTTCAACGATACCTAACATCATGCTTCAGCTTCAATTGAGTCTATAAGCTTTCCAAATGCCTGCTTCGTAAGCTCACAGCCCTGCTTATATCCTTCAAGCAATGCAATTCCCTTGTCAGCTGCAGTCATTGCTTCTCTGTCTGCCGATTTCTTCTCTTCATACAGCCCTTCAAGCGCCTCATGCTCATTCTTTGATGAATACATTGATATAAGATGTACAAGTGGTTCTCTGTTAGCCATATCATTAAATTTCTGTATTTTTTTCATTACACTGTTGAATGCACTTCCACCGGTCTTCCCCTCTGCAATAAGCTCCTTAAGCCTCATATAATTCTTAATCTCTTCATTGAAACTTTTATTAAGCTCGTCACATCTGTCATGCATCTCAACAATGTAATCATATACTGACGTAATCTCCTCATCAGCAAACACATCAGGTACATTATTTATTATCGATGCGTTGAAACTTACGTTACACCACCTTGCAATTGCTTCCTTAAGTGTGCAGTTTTCTGCTCCCTTTATATTAGCTCCGCCTTCAGTTGCATTAAGCACCTTAACATCCTCGTTATCTCTTATCACTCCCTCAAACCAGTCTTTGTACATTGCAAAGTTTCTGAATGTAAGAATCTGCTCCCCGTTGATGTCGGTGACATATGTGTATTTGTAGCTGTCCTCTTCACTTATGCCTGATTCTTCATATACATTGGACGCATGCTTTTTATTATTGGTAAATGCAAGATCCTGTCCTACAAGAATTATTTTCTTGAATCCCAGAAGCAATGCAAGTGAAAATGCATTATTTGCGACAGACCCACCTGTTCTCAGCGGTGCTATGTCATGTCCGAAATGGCGGTAAAAATAGAGTACAAATTCATCCTCCGTAAATACAAACATCTTAGCTTTATGCTGTCTGTATACCTCCTGCCTTGACTGTCCGCAGACGACCATAGGAATATGCTTCACTCTCTCATCTTCAAACAATACAAGCGGCTTATGAGAATCAACCGTAACAATCATGTCAGGCATTATATTATATTCAAGCATTTTTCTTATTGCTGAATCAACAGCCACAACAAATGCATGTCCCTTGGCTGCCCTCACATCTTCAATATTCTTATCAAGCGAAGGTCCGGCTGATACTATCAGGAACGGAACATTCTCTGTATCAACGCCGGCATTTTCAAAATACTCTGCGAGTTCATTCACCGTTGAGTGCTTGGACATATTCCAGAGATTAGCTATAACATTGTCAGCCATCTCATAGCCTATATCGGCAAGAGTATTTTTCTCACCCTGAAGCATATTGGCCTCACGCCAGCACATGTCATGGAACTCCTGTATCTGTTCTGCATATAATCTTCCATAATTAGGTGCAATGATAAATTTAGAAAGATCAATAAGTTCATACCTGAATATAATCCCAAAATACTGGCTGAATGTGTTGGTATTAATCCCCTCTGCAAAGACAAGAACTCTTCTGTCGCCAAAGCTCTCTGTCATATCCACGTTTTCAATCAGGCTAACGAACACCTCTGGATCCGGTTCATATGCAATAACTATATTCTCATCACCAAGTCTTTTTAGAAGCTCCTGCAGGTACATTCCATTCCCCAGTCCACACAGAATGAATATATTTCTGTAATGAATCTCTCCCTGTGCATCCGCAAGCACTTTAGCCGCATACTGTACATCGTATCTACTGTTAAGGTACCATATTCTTCCTTCTTTTTCTTTTGCAAGAATCAGCTCTTCATTGGCTGATCTGTCAATATATACTGTCTTATCCTGATTACCATTTTTATTAACATAATTCACAATGCCTTCTTCAATATCTTTCATCTTCTCAGCAAGGCACTCTATATTCTTTTTTGCCAGTTCATTCACTCCTGTGTACCTCCGAGTTCATTCTCAATATCAGTGAAGAAAAGCATTCCTTCTTTTATCTCATAAAGCAATGTATCTGCCAGCATAATTGTGTCCTTACTGTCAATTGCAGTCATAAGATTCTGCATCTGTGACAGCAATATATCTACAGGAACCTCAATCCCTCTGCCCTCCAGTTCATCAGTTCTGTTAATATATCCAAGATATATATTATTAACATTTTTAACTGTATCGCCAATAATCTGCTGAGCCCCCGATACATCATTGGCATAAAGCATATTTGATATATTTTCTGCTGCTTTTACATATTCTTTGAGCTTCTGTATCTCCATTATTCCTCCAATAATTATCTAAAAAATAAAGCTGGCATTACTGCCAGCTTTATTAATACTCATTATTGCTATATTACTGTAACAGTGACAGTACACCCTGTGTAGCCTGATTAGCCTGTGCAAGCATCGACTGTCCGGCCTGTGCAAGGATATTATTCTTGCTGTATTCAACCATCTCTGTAGCCATATCAACATCACGGATACGAGACTCAGCTGCCTGTGTATTCTCAGCAGTTGTATTCAGGTTGTTGATTGTATGCTCAAGTCTGTTCTGAAGAGCACCGAGTGTTGAGCGCTGTGTTGAGACAAGATTGATAGCGCTCTGAATCTTGTCCATCGCAGAACCTGCTGATGCAAAGCTTGAAACCTTAAGTGAATTAACACCAAGCGAAGATGCATCCATGTTCTTTATTGAGATTCCGATTGACTGTCCGCTAAGTGATCCAACCTGAAGATTCTTTGATGAGAATGTCCCATCAAGAAGATTCATTGAATTAAACTGTGTTGTTGACTGAATTCTGTTAACCTCACTTGTAAGCTGGTCAATCTCCGACTGAATAGCTGTACGGTCGGTTGATGTATTGGTATCATTAGCAGCCTGTGTAGCAAGCTCGTTCATTCTCTGAAGGATTGAGTGTGTCTCGTTAAGAGCGCCTTCTGCAACCTGCACAAGTGAGATACCATCCTGTGCATTAGAAGCAGCCTTGTTAAGGCCTCTGATCTGGCTTCTCATCTTCTCAGATATTGAAAGCCCTGCTGCATCATCTGCTGATCTGTTAATTCTATAGCCTGATGAAAGCTTCTCTGTAGATGTTGACTGTGCTGATGTTACGATTCCTAACTGTCTGTTAGTATTCATTGCTGAAAGATTGTGCTGTACTACCATAATATTCGTCCTCCTTGATAATGCACTCCATTAATTAGTTTTGTTTATGTTTTGTATGTATGACAATCATCAAATCTCCCTGACTGATGTATCATTCTTAAGTACACTATGTATATCGACCAATTCTTCCAATACTTAACCCTTTTATATTTATTTTTATATTTTATTTTAAAAAAAGAGAGCAGATATAAAATCTGCCCTCTTCTTAAAACATAAACAAAAACAAATTTGTCTGTACATCATCCAAAGGATGACTTTCCTGCAATCAAACCAAAGATTAGCCGAGGAGTGAAAGAACACCCTGTGTAGCCTGGTTAGCCTGAGCAAGCATTGACTGTCCAGCCTGAGCAAGAATGTTGTTCTTGCTGTACTCAACCATCTCTGTAGCCATATCAACGTCACGGATACGAGACTCAGCTGCCTGTGTATTCTCAGCAGTTGTATTCAGGTTGTTGATTGTGTGCTCAAGTCTGTTCTGAAGAGCACCAAGTGTTGAACGCTGTGTTGATACAAGGTTAATAGCACTCTGAATCTTGTCCATTGAAGAACCTGCTGATGCAAAGCTTGAAACCTTAAGTGCGTCAACACCAAGTGAAGATGCATTCATGTTCTTGATTGAGATTCCGATTGACTGTCCGCTAAGTGATCCAACCTGAAGGTTCTTTGATGAAAATGTTCCATCAAGAAGATTCATTGTGTTGAACTGTGTTGTTGACTGAATTCTGTTGATCTCGCTTGTAAGCTGATCAATCTCAGCCTGGATAGCTGTACGGTCTGTTGATGTGTTAGTGTCGTTAGCAGCCTGTGTAGCAAGCTCGTTCATTCTCTGAAGGATAGAATGTGTCTCGTTAAGGGCACCTTCTGCAACCTGTACAAGTGAGATACCATCCTGTGCATTAGATGATGCCTTATTAAGACCTCTAATCTGGCTTCTCATCTTCTCAGAAATTGAAAGACCTGCAGCGTCATCACCAGCTCTGTTGATTCTGTAGCCTGATGAAAGCTTCTCTGTTGACTTTGACTGTGCGCTCTGAACTCCGCTAAGCTGTCTGTTAGTGTTCATTGCTGAAAGATTGTGCTGTACTACCATAGTATTTTCCTCCTTGAAATTCTGATGGCTTCCATGCCATCAATATTTTGTTTTTGTTACTAGCAACACATTATGTATTGCTGTTATTTATTATATCGGACGTTAGTCTTGAAACTTTAGTCCTAATATAAACTTTTTTAATTTTTTTTGTCCATGAACTGTGGAGCTATATCCACCTTGCTCATTGACTTATAGTAACGGGATGCCATCTGTGTACTTCTCTTGGCTTCCCTTACTTCCTTCTTAAGCGTCGAGAACTGCTTATCCGCGAGGACCTTATTGCGCTGTTCCTGTGCTTCAACCTTAACACTTAACTCTGTAACCTTTCTGATTAACTGCTGCATAGACTTAATCTCTCCGGCATACTGCTCTTTCCTGCCGTCAAGCTGTTCCCTCACTCTTGCAAACAGCGAAGCGAATCCATCGTCAAGCCGTTCAAGCTGATCTATAAGCTCAGCCTTCTGATGCACTGTCGCATCAAAATCATCAAGTTCAAACGGCTGTGCCTGCAATATCTCATTCTGATTATCGTTAATACCTGCGATAGCTTCAAGCACTTCTGCTTTTTTATTAAGGCTGTCGGACATCAGTGACAAATAATTACTGCTAAGCTCTGCCATGTCATCCTCCATTCATGTTACTTGTTAACATCTGCTCCGTTATGAGTAATCTTCATAACTTCCTTCCATGTGTCGCGAAGTGTTCTCAGATGAACAAGGACTTCTTCAAGTATATCCTTATCCTTTTTGACATTAGCCTCGATAAGTCTATTATAAATGTATTTGTAGACATTGTCAAAGTCTTTTGCTACCGGATATTTATGATTAAGTGTTGCCTGAAATTCCTCTATAATATTCTCAGTCTTAACTATGTAAGTATGTGCTTTCATGACATCATTCTTCTCTATAGCCATTATAGCTATGTTGCAGAACTTGATTGCACCGTCATACAGCATAAGCGTCAGCTCTGCCGGTGATGCCGTCAGTATCTTACTGTTATTATACTGTGAATATGCCTGATTTAAAGCCATTCTCTACCTCCATGCCGGAATGTTTAACACACCAAGCTTATATTTTGTAATCTTTAGTATCAGCTAAAATAGTTTGAAAGTGAAGACTGCTGTGAGTTAAGCTTAGAAAGCGCAGACTCCATTGAAGAGAACTTCTTATAATAGTAATCTTCCTTCTCACTTATCTTAGTCTCCCATTCTGATATCTTAGTGCTGTAATTAGAGTACTCTGTATTCATCTGCTTGTCATTATATAATGTATATGCACTGCTGAGATTTGTTCTCGACATTCTCTTTGTCAGGTCATTATACACTTCAGTAGTCAATTTGCTGAAGAATTCCACAACCGTATCAGGGTCGCTGGCAATAGCTGCCCTCAACTTATCTGTATTGCCCGAAGTCTGCGAATCATCTGCATTACCGTCAATATGGAAAGCACCATGTTCATTATCTCCGGCTGTAAAATAACTGAGTGTCGCAATACCAAAACTTGAAAGATTATACTTTGTTCCGTTAATCTCATAACTCTTAAGCATATTAGTCTTCATGGAATTAGAGATTGTTGACAACGTATTGTCTTTGCGGAGAAGTGAATCCTTAATCTTAGTCTCCCACTTCTCAATCTCTGTATCTGTCATGGCATCCTTCTCGTCATCAGTAAGCGGCTCATAGCCCTTGGCACTTGAAGCATTGTACTTCTCATCCATATAATTGACAATCTCATTATATTCCTTAAAGAAGTCCTTTATCATATTATATATGCCATCAACATCTGTATCTGTTGTGATTGTTACAGGATCCGAAGCACTATTGACACTGAGTGCCTGAATTGTAAGCCCATTAACAGAGAAGTTGTTGGTATTACTTGTAAATGTTGCTCCGTTAAGTTCAATAATTGCATCCTGACCTGTTATTCTCACAGCCGCAGAACCGGAAGAACTTCCAATCCCAAGGAGTTCATTATCTGCTGCTGATGCCTGACCCGCATCAGCTTTTTTCTGTGCTTCCTCATACTGTGCAAGCTTTGTCTTGGCTTCCTCTCTCTGCGCCTTATATGAAGCAATCAGATCAGAAGCAAGCTTGTTAGCGGAATTAGCTGCAGTTGCTGCATCAAGTGTATCACCTTCAGCAAAATCAACAGTAATAAGTGCATTATCCTCTGTTGCACTGTCAGCATCAAAAGATGTCTCGTCAAAGCTGGAATCAACTTCCTTATGAAGGTTATAGATTGCCTCCATATTAGAAGCTATTGTCTCTTCGTTAGTCTTAATTGCCGAACTGATGCCTTTGATATACTTGTCAATGTCGTTATCTTCCATTACGGCAGTTGTAGATCCGTCATCATTAACTGTTTCTTTCCGGGTACGTGTAACCAAAAGTGTATCGTTGCCAAGATCTCCGGCGACCTTCTCCGCTGCTGCAATTCTTGAATTAAACTCATCAAGTTCAGCTGTCTCTGTATCATTGAGCTTCTCTCCTGCTGCCTTACGGTCCTCAAGCTCTTTCTTACGGTCGCTGTTCTTAAGAGCATCTATCTTCTCATTAACTGCCTTGAAAGCCTCTGCCCTGCTCGCAGCTGTTGCAGTCTGTGATACAAGCTTGCCATCTGCGTCATATGTATCTTCATATGAAAGCTTGGCAGCGTATATCTCAGCATATTCCTTGCGATATGCAAGTGTCGTCTCGTTAGCATTCTTAAGACTCGAATTGCCTGCAAGGTATGACTGTATCGTCTTATTATAAGATGCTATCTTTGAATTATAAGCAGACTTTGCATTAGCAACTACATCTGCATCTGTCCATCCGGCAACTGTTGAATAATTATTCTTAGCCTCTGATGATGTAAGAAGCCCAAGTGCCTTAAGTGCTCCCGTGCCATTGCCATCAGCCCCTTCAAGAGTGAATTCTCCATCAAGACCTGACGTCTTACTGTTAATAAATATTCTCTGGTTGCCTGAGTCAAAGTTAGCACTGAGACCTGCATCCTTAAGTGCTGCAACAAACTGATTAACTGTCATATCTGATGTAAGGCTTACAGTCTTCGTCCCGCCTGATGCTGTTGCCTTGACCTTAAGTGTTCCGCCATTAGCATAATCACCCATGCCGGTTATCTCACTAAGCTTGGTACTTCCCGTAACAGAAGCCTTCTCGCCATCCTTCGTTGCGGATATAACACCGCCTGTCAGGTATCCTGCTGATGCCAGCTGCTTAACAATAAGCTTCTGATTACCGTTAACAGCGCCTGATGATGCTGTAACCTTGGCAATCGTTGAATTAGAAACTGATGATGTCTTCTTACTGTATGAAGAGCTAAGTCTCATAGCAGAAAGCTTGCCTGTATAGAAGCTGTACACCTTCGTATTAAGTGTCTTCCATGCATCCTGCTTCCATGAAAGCTTAGTCTGTGCTTTTTCAAGATTAGTCTTAGTCGTTGAATATGAGGACACCAGTGCCTGTACAATTGCATCTGTATCGAGTCCTGAGCTCATACCTGAAAGTCTTATTGGCATTGTATACGCCTCCTATCTCTTCTCATCTACAAGGATACCTGCAAGTTCCCACGCCTTCTCAAGAAGTTCAAGTGCCTTCTCAGAAGGTATTTCCTTGATAATCTCATCTGTATCCTTATCTTTGATCTTAATCGTTATCCTGTGTGTCTCTTCGTGATAGCCGAATTCTGCTATTGTATTCTTATTGATTATCTTGTTGACATCCTTCGCAACATTCTTCATTGCCTCAATATCAGACTGCATATTGCGCTTTGAATCACTGCCTGTCTTGCTGTCCTGTGTACCGTCACCGGCCTTAGCTGATACAACCGCCTTCTGTGTTGCAGACTGAGCCTGCTGTACATACTGTTCCGCTGCTGTATCTGCCTGCTTTGGCTGTGCAGCATTCTTTGTCTGAGTCAATGTCTGAGGCTGCATAGATACTGCCTGTGCTACGCCTTTAACTGAGTCCATTCCCATGATTAACACCTCCATGTGCATCAAAAAAAATACATAATCTAACTTTTTCTATATTGTTTTATCGGCATCATGCCATAAAAAATTAACCTATTTAAAAATATTTTTCAGCGTATCCGCATCTACAGAATTCGCAGCCGCCTTATTAGCTTCCTGAATCTGCACATACACTTCCTTACGATAGATAGGCACTGACTTAGGGGCACTTATTCCTATCTTGACCTGGTCGCCTTTTATCTCAATGACTTTAATCTCGATATCGTCATTAATAACGATAGCCTCGTCCTTTTTTCTTGATAATGCCAGCATCCTATTCACCGCCCTTCTTTGAAGCAGCACTTATTATATCATATATAGGATACTTAACAGGATATTCTTCATTATCAGCAATAAGCTGGCATCCTTTGCGGGTATCTGCATTTATTATAATCGGTGCCTTGAGGTTACATGTCATCTTTTTAATATCCTGTCCTACAGTAAGTGTAACAAATACCATAAGTGGTGCATTAAGGATATCATCCCCGATTGAAGCCAGAAGCTCATCTTCAACAACCGGATCATATCCCTTGTATACAATATCCGGATTCATAACAGGTAATGCAAAATTCTTATCATCAACTGACTGGAGCCATACAACCTCCCTGCCGTTATCTCTCTCCGAATCATATATGATAGTAAATTTTTTATAATCCTCGAAGCCCATAATTCCCATATCAAATGTAATTATCTTGTCTTCGCTGATATCAATAGTACCAAACCATTTAGTCTCAACGACCATAATCAACGCCTCCAATTCCGCCCTTCGCAATATAATAATTATCATATGCTTCCGGCCGTTTATTTATAAGAAATCAAGAAGTGACTGGCGGACAACCTTACTTGCCGCACTTATCGAAGAATTGTATACAAGCTCGGCTGAGTAATAATTAATCATCGCATCCTCGAGTTCAACATCCTCATTCTTAGACTTAAGTTCTTTAAAGTTAGTCTGCTGCTCTGTAAGTCTAGACTCATTAAGCTCGAGCCTTGATAGTCTGTTGCCGATATCCGCCTGCTGCTTACGATTCTCCTGATCGTAATTCTGCATCTTTGTCACTCCTGCGTCAAATACTTCCTGCATTGAATCCTTAGCAAGATCAAACTGCTTATCAAGCACTTCCGACAGCTCCTCTATTCTCTTCTGCGCAACCTCATCGTTAGCATACATCGGAGATTCCTTCATCTGCTTAAGCTTAGCCTGTGCAGTCTCAATATCGCTTACGGTACTTACTGTGCTGCTAAGATCATCAACATCCCTTCCGAGATAAATGTTAAAGCACTGTGAAGCAGATGAATTAACTCTTATCTTCTGCGAAAAGTTAACCATGTATTCAAGCTGCTTGTCAAGCATTCCGTAATTATCGGCGGCAAGCTCCTCATTGTATGTTATCGGTGTATATGCTGTCCCGTTCTTATCGGCAAGTGCCTTTGCATCTCTGTCGGTACGTACGCACATAAAATAATGTTCCGGCTTTACATCGCCCTTATCAAAGTTAGTCTTGCTGTATGTCACATTAAGATTCTTCTGGTTACGTGTCTCAAGGTATGCATTCTTGCCAAAGATAAGCTCGCCTGTGTTGGCATTATATAATATCTCATCGTCTCCCGGAATTGCATTATCATCAGTTGTTGACTTAATAGGATACTTATCGGCAACATTAACCATGACAGGATTGCCGTCTGCATCTGTAACCAGCTTACCGCTCGCATCTGTCTTCTGATACTGAAGCACAGGGATTGTATTGGAATCCGTATCACTGTATGCGAGCCGCATACGATATACCTCTGCCCTGTCAACATCAGGTATTGCAGCAGTACTGTTTATATAACTCTCAAGATCCGTAACATCTACCGGATTGCTGTACACATACTTGGTATCAAAGTTGTCAGCCGTAAGTCCCTGTGTAATGCTGTAGCTGTAATTATCGGCCTCTGCCTCTGATGCAAATGTAAGCCTTGAATCTGTTCTGTATCCCGAGAAGACATATCTTCCCGCATAATCTACATTACCCTGGTCATAATATGTCTCTTTGAGATTCTGGAGGTCATCCGCAAGAGTTGCCCTCTGCTCTGTGGAATATGAATCAGTAGCGCCCTGATTGCAATTCTTGTAGAGATCGCTGACAACATTCTCTCCCTCTTCAAGTGCGCCCTGAATTACCTTCATCCATGAATTGGCATCAGGTATATTCTTCTCAAGATACTGTGTGACCTCGTTAAGGCTCGAACGGAGTCTAAGAGCACGAATTGCAATAATAGGATCCTCAGACGGCCTGTTTATCTTCTTCTTGGTAGACATCTGTGTATCTAGCGTACTGAGCTGATTCTTATTCACTGCTATATTGGCAAGTGAATTGTTGATCATCATTGTATTAGTTATTCTCATATGATTTTACACTCCTGTTCCATTAATAAGTCTGTCATATATCTCGTTCATAACCGACATCATCTTAGCACTGAGGTTGTATGCCTCCTGATACTTCATAAGGTCCATGCCTTCCTCATCCTGATCAACGCCCATAACTGACAGTCTCTGATTCTGTACCGTTGTCTTGAGATTAGTAAAGTTCTTGTTGAACTGTGTTGCCTTGCTGGAATCAATAGCCACATCGCCCATAATACTTTCAAGAAAATAACCGCCCGTTCCATTGCCATACATTTTCTTATCCCTGAGCTCAAGTATGCTCTCAACCAGGTCATTATATGATTCGCCTTTATTCTCATCCGTTGTCGTTGCAAGCTTAGACTGGTCAAGAACAAGTTCGTTATTAACAGTGATACTTGATGCGCTCATTGCTGAGTCCTCATACTTTGATACAAAAAGCGGAATTCCTTTCTCTCCGTTAATCGTTCTGGCATTAGGACCTGCAAGCACATCATTAACGGCAGTTGTGAATATCTGTACGAATTCATTAAGTTTTGACTGGTAATAAGGTACACCCTTAAAATTAGTATTGTTGACCGAAACTCCTTCTGTCTCAAGAACCGGATTGCCATTGGCATCTGTTGTCTGCTTTTCTATCTCGCCATTACATCCGTCTCTTGCCTCGATAAGTGCCTTAAGCGAACCGTTGAGAGTACTGCTGTATTCACCAAAGCTCATTCCGCTCTCCCATGTAATCTGATACAAGCCATCCGCATCAGATGCATTACGTGGGTTCTCCTTCGCCGTTACCATAAGCTTGTTGGAATTATTATTGTCTACAAGCACCTGTCCGTTAATATATACTTTAAAGCAGTTGGTATTAACACCAACCGGTGTCTCTGTTGTCTCTATATTAACAATCTGTGAAAGCTCATCAAGAAGGTTATTACGTGCATCACGCAGATCATTAGCAGTTCCGTGATTAGCCTCAATCTGGTTAATCTGCTTATTAAGAGATGCAATGCTTGTCGAAATAGTATTAATCTTATCTACCCTGTTACCAATCTCTTCATTCGTATCCTTCTGTACGTTCTTAAGGTTACTTGAAAGAGTATTAAAATAATCTGCGAGACTCTGCGCTTTATTGATAAATTGATTACGGACAGATTCCTCCGCCGGCTGCTCCTGAAGCTGTATGGCTGACTGGAAGAAATCCGCATAAGCCTTGGTAAAGCCCTCAAGTGTATACTCATTGAGATAATCCTCAAGCTGGGTCATATATGTCTGCATTGTATTGTAATATCCGTAATTAGTCTCATTGCTGCGGTACTTAACATCATAATAGCTGTCGCGCACCTGCTGTATGCTATTGACAATTACACCCGAACCTGCCGTACCGTATTTGGCGTATGTACGAAGTGCGTTATCTGCGCTCACATCAGTCTGCTGACGTGAATATCCCTTTGTGTTTACATTTGATACATTATGTGCTGTCGTATTAATAGATACGCTTGCTGCCTGCAGCCCTGTGTAAGCTATATTCAACCCAAAAAATGTTGATGGCATCTCTTCTCACCTTCCTCTTAATCAAAATGAATACAAAGGCAGCACAAATGCTTTGCCAGCATCCATACTGCCATAACTCCATCCTTGTCTTTATTAACTTCCAAGCCGCGTCACAATGTGTTCAAGCATCTGGTCAATCACATTGATATATCTTGATGCTGCATTGTACGCCTGCTGATATTTAATCATGTTCTGAAGTTCTTCTTCAGAAGATACACTCTCAGTCATCATTCGCTGCGAATCATATCCGTCTGCCATCGATGACTGCGTATTAACCATTCCTTTAAGCACTTCACCCGTAGTAGCCACATTAGCAACCACACTGTCATAGAATGACATAAAATCTTCCTTGGCATACTTAGACGGACTAATTGCTGCAAACTTGACATTCCATGCCTCAAGGAGTTCCATCGCCTTGTCCATGTCCTCACCGCCGTCATTCTTCTTGGACAGCGGAATAAGTTCCTTATGCTGTGCTGCAGTCGGATTAACCTCAATGTTGCCAAGTGTATAATCAGAATCACTTCCGAACTGGTTCTGCGTATTGAACACATACATATCTTCACCGTTAACATTAATCTTAATGTAACGTTCTGTATTCTTACGCGAAAAAAGCTCTGTTCCCATCGTCTCGTTGTCATCCATGCCAACGCTTGACTTTTCCTTATCAAGTACCTTATACCTGTAAGTCTTGGAACCATCCGCATTAGTAATCTCTTCACAGCCCGGAATCTCTTTTGTATTGCCGTTATTATCAGTATATGTAAGCTTTGTCGCACTGTCATATGTTGTCTGTGGACAAAGTATATCATTAAGTGATGTAACTATTCCGTTAACAAGCTTGTCAAAGCCGGCCATAGTGCTGAGTATTACTGATGGTTCAATATACTTATTGTAGTATTCGGCATCCTTTTCATACTGTGCGTAGTCTGCAAGATACTGCGGATCCGTATCACCGCCCGCATAATCCTTTGCTTCCGGTCTTACCGGAACATCCGTGTAATCAGCTGTTGTATTACCTCTTGCGAGAAGAAGTCCTTTGAGCTCACCAATATCATTATTATTGATTGCTGTTATCTCCTCAAAATCATTAAAAACAGCTCTGTTATTGAACGCTTCCCATACCGGTCTTAACAATCCTGTTCCATCTATGTCTTCTGTTCCCATCTTGTTAACGCCAAAAGATGTAACGAATGAAAATCCTTCAAGTGTAACAAGAAGTGTCTTATTATCAGTCTCCTGATATGTAACCTTGGCATATGCACTCAGTTCATCAAGCGCCTTATCTCTCTGATCACGAAGATCATTCGCACGCTCACCCGAAAGTTCAACCTGTGTTATCTTCTTATTAAGTGAACTTATCGTCTCTCCAAGCTCATTAATTCTGTCAACCGTATTGGAAACCTTAGTATTAAGTGTTGTCTGGTAATCCTTCAGTCCTTTATATATAGAGCCTGCACGATCGATAAATGTTGTTGACATCTGAATAAGTGCACTTCTCTTAATCGTACTCTCCGGTTCACAACTTAGTTCGTTGATGGCATTCTTAAGATCCTTAAGTGAATCCTCAAATGTTACCCCGTTAAGCTCTCCAAACAGGCTTTCAATCTCAACAACTGCGTCATACTGTGTTGAATAATATCCCAGTCGTCCATTCTCCTGTCTGTAAGCTGCATCTATAAGATCATCTCTTACTCGTCTTATTGCAAGTGTATCAACACCTACTCCATAAGACTTATCCTGTGTTATTGTCTGTCCTATCTTAAAATATTCTGCTGACGATAATGCAACCTGCTGCCGTGTATATCCCTTGACATTGACATTAGCAAGGTTATGTGCTGTCGTGTTCAGAGCCGTCTGTGCGGAACGAAGGCCTGAGCTGCCAACATACAATCCCGTCATTCCATTAGCCATTGTGGTGTCCCCTTTCCAGTCTTATATCTCACTGCTTCGCGTCAAATGTTCCTTCGCTGACGGACTGTCCAACTCCATACGCATCCTTGCCATAGTTGGCCGTAACAGGTGCCATCTTAGCACTCTTGGCTATGTTGATCTCAAACTCAAGCATGTCAAGCGACTGCTGCAGCAATACCCTGTTATTATCATTAAGCATTATCAACTGATTCATCGTTTCCTTCAGGCTGTCATGCACTCTGATGAGTTCCTGCTGGAACTGCGGCTGTTTCTCCATCATGCGGATAAGCCTGTCAATCTTCATCTCATCAAGTGGGACATTAAGAACATTGGCAATATCTTCCACATGTTCTTCTCTCGCTGACTCAAGAGCATCCAGCTTCTCTATTATCTGCTGTTCTCTTCCGACAATAATCTGAAGCTCATCAATATCATTCCTGATAATTGCATCGGTCTTCTCCTTTGCAATATCAAGAAGGCTCTTATATTCAATATCTTCTTTTCCTAATACATCAATAAGATTCTCAATCAGACTTGCCACTTCAATCCACCTGTCCCAAATATTCTACCTGAATCCGCTTATCAGAATACTATAGTCTCCATATTACCAAGTATCTTGTCCGCGATTGCCTCTGCACTGACATTATATGTTCCTGCTGCCAGTCTTGCCTTAATATCGGCAACCTTATCCATTCTGACATCTGAGGCATCAGCGACTGCTTTCTTTGCTACCGAATAACTCTTAGCTGAATCTGAAATCTCATACTTATATTCATTATCAGCCTGCTTTCCGGTTGCCTTGCTCTTGTATTCAGCCTTTGTCTGGTATACCTGACTCACTGCATTATAAGCATCTATACGCATAAGCATATCACCTCCATTAATATTCCTGTCAAATGTATCGGACACATTTTCAAAAAACTTAACAGCAATTTGAACATTTTCAAATCATTTTTAAAAAAGCATGCCAAAGCGTACATTCATATACCCTCTGCCATGCTCTTACATTCCGCAATATTCACATCTACTCAAAGAAACGCATCTTTGCATTACTGTCAGTCTTTCTCTGTGGTTTCGCAGGTTCCGGCTGTGCATATGCCTGTGAAAAGCCGTTTGCCATATTAGCACGGCACTTATCGCAGAAGCGGCCTGACTTAATCATGGTACCGCATCCCTCACACGGAATTCCGATAGGTGAATCATCCGCAAACGCAAGCCTGTCTTCACGTACCCATCTCTGAATCTGCTCAGGTGTTACATCACACTCTTCCGAAATCATTGTCATCGTAGCCCCCGGATTCTCCTCTATATATTCCTTAACCTTGGCAAACTTATCTTCCATCTTCTGGACACATCTCGGACAAAGTCCTCTGTAAGGTCCTCCTATATAATTATAAAGCGATCCACACATTCTGCAATTACGTACATCCATGACTATCTCCTCCATTCCCTTATTATAGCACATCAACATTATAGTGCACAAAACCGGCCTCAGCCTATACCTCAGAACCCTCTCCCTATGCAAAGCACAACACTGTACACCTCATGTACTCCGCCTTCATGAAGTGCTTTTGCACATGCATCCATAGTGGCTCCTGTTGTATATATGTCATCCAGTATAATTACTTTTTTATATCTTACTACATTTTCCGTAATAATAAAAGCATTTTCAAGATTTTTAAATCTTTGTTTGTCATCCAGCTCTTTCTGTGGTACGGTACTCCTGTCTCTGATAAGCACAGTGTCATCCGAAGGTATTCCAAGCCGTTTTCCCAATGCGTCCGCAACAAGCTTCGCCTGATTGAAGCCTCTGTCAGCAAGTCTCTTTGCATGAAGCGGCACCGGAAGTATTGCCTGCGCTCCCCATCGCTTTATGTGTTCTGCATACTGCGATTCAATCTCCTGTGCATATATATCCGCAAAGCATCTGCAATTCTGATACTTAAATCTGTATATTGACTGCTTTATCCCATCAGTATATCCCCAGACTGCTATTCCCTGTGTATATGAATGATGATGCGTCATGCAGTCGTAACAGTACTCCCGCTCCCCGTCTGACATCTGTTTTCCACACTTAAGGCAGCGCGGATTGTGGATATATTTTAATTTTTCCCTGCATGTTGTGCATATTCCGGATTGATCTATAATAACATCCGAACAGACCGGGCAGACATCAGGATACAGAAACTTTACAGCCCCCTTAAGTATTCCCCTATGCAATCAATCCCCCCTGACCTCTTTTATCCGCACATCAAGTGACGAATATCTCTTCTGCTCATTGCCATTGGCAATCATCTCCCTGAAACAGTCCTCACGTCCTATAAGGCAGACACATTTTCTCGCCCTCGTAACCGCTGTATACAAAAGATTACGTGTCATAAGCATTCTCGGTCCCGGAAACATCGGTATTATAACTGCCGGGTACTCGCTGCCCTGTGATTTGTGTACGGTTATCGCATACGCAAGCTCCAGTTCCTCAAGCTGCTTATAGCCGTATTTTACATACCTGTCATCATCAAATCTTACGACAACTTCCTCCGTATACGGTCTTATTTCTTCGATAATTCCGGTATCGCCATTGAATACTCCCATGCCGGTTTCATTTACAATGCCGTATCTGCTGCGTCTTTCCCACTCAATCTGGTAATTGTTGCGTATCTGCATTACCTTATCACCGACGCGGAACGTAACCTGTCCGAATTCCTTTTCGAGTTTGGAAGCTTCGGGAGGGTTAAGATATGTCTGAAGTGTCTGATTAAGCTTTTCAACTCCCACAACGCCCTTGCGCATAGGCGTCATAACCTGAATCTCTGACACATCAGCGTCAACATAACGCGGAAGCTTGTCACGCACAACCGTACAGAGTGCTGCTATTATTGCCTCCGGCGTATCTCTGTGTATAAAAAGAAAATCCCTGCTGTATTTGTTGAGCGCAACATCCTCACCGCGGTTAATGGCGTGCGCATTAGTTATAATCTCACTCTCATCAGACTGTCTGAAAATTCTTGTAAGCTTAACAACATTAAAGCATTCTGAATTAATCATATCCCTGAGTACATTGCCGGGACCGACAGACGGAAGCTGGTCAACATCACCGACAAGTATAAGTCTTGTGCCATCGACAACAGCCGCAAGGAGGGCATTAATGAGATTAATATCAACCATGGACATCTCATCCACAATTATAACGTCCGTCTCAAGCGGGTTCATCTCATTTCTCTCAAAATGCGAGCCCGCACCTGAATGCTCATCATCCATGCCGCCGTTAACTTCCAGAAGCCTGTGTACAGTCTGCGCTTCATACCCGGTTGTCTCAGACATTCTCTTAGCCGCTCTTCCCGTTGGTGCAGCAAGGCGTATATCCATGCCTTCCATCTCAAAATACCTTATAATGGTATTGATGATTGTAGTCTTGCCTGTACCGGGTCCGCCCGTTATAATCATCAGTCCGTTGCGTATCGCCCCTATAACAGCCTCTCTTTGCATATCGTCAAGAGTAATTCCTTCACTTTTTTCGATAGACTCAAGCGCCTGTTTTACGGCAGCATCATCAATTCCATATTCAATATCAAGCTGTACAAGCTTTGCTGCCGCTTTCAGCTCCATATAGTAATATGAAGACGCATATATATTATTATTTTTGATTACGACCTTCTTCTCAAGTGCGAGGTCAGTAACATAATGGGAAATATCATCGATATCAACAAGAAGAAGCGCCTTGGCTGCTTCCACAAGGTCTTCCATTGGTAGAAATGTATGCCCTGCCGCAGTTGCATTAAGAAGCACATAAAGTATTCCGCTTCTTATTCTGTAGTCCGAATCCGATCTGATTCCCACGCGCTGTGCAATATCGTCAGCCATCTTAAATCCTATTCCGCCGATATCATCTGCCAGTCTGTATGGGTTCTCCTGAATAATCGCATATATTCCTTCGCCATACTTTTCGTATATCTTAGAAGACATATTCATCGATATTCCGTACTTCTGCAGGAACATCATCGCATTCCGCATATCCTTGCGTCCTATAAGCTGGTCAGCTATATCCATAGCCTTTTTCATGCTTATTCCCTTAATCTCCGCAAGTCTCTCCGGTTCTTCCTCAATAATTCTGAATGTATCTGCGCCAAAATAATTAACGATATTCTGTGCCGTCTTCTCGCCTATTCCTCTGATTGCGCCAGAGCCAAGATACTTCAGGACCGCCTTTTCGTCTTCAGGGGTCTTGAGAGCATATGAAGTTATTTTGAATTGTTTCCAGTACACCGGGTGCTTGACATAACTCCCCTGTGCCACTATATATTCGCCTTCATTCAGATAACTGAAGGTGCCTATGCAGGTCACCTCCCGGTCCTTAAACATTGTGTTAAACACCGTATATCCGTTATCCTCATTGCGGTATATTATATGTTCCACAAATCCTTCTATCTCATGTACAGAATCCCCGAACACTTCAGAAGCCTGTGAATCATCAATTATATTGCCATATTCATCCATAAAAATTATATCTGCTCCGGAAGTTCTGACGAACCATATGTGCGCTTCATCTGCTCATAGAGCGTCTGTGCTATTCCAAGCCCTTTTCCGCCATCAGACTCCGAAGCATACTCTGCATATTTGCTCATCATCTCTTCCTTGTAATAATCTGTCATAGAACTCATAGATGAGCTTTCATCCTCATCTTCATCCTTCGGTATCATCTTCTCCATAGACTTGAACATCTGCTCGATGAAATAGCTTTCAAAGTCCTTACACACCTGCATGAGCTCGTCATCGGACGCATTAGACAAATCACCGCTGCCAAGTGTCTTCTCAAGTTCGGATGTTGAAGATGATGTGTCAGATACAGAATCCATATAATACGAACCGATTCCGCTAGTAATCAGATCACTCATTCCACTCTCCATTCCCGACGTTCTCCAGAACATCCCTCAGGACATTCCCGGCTGCCCGTCAATCCCCCGGATTACATCCGGCTTAATTATGATCTGTATAACTGGTTAGCCTGCTGAAGCATCTCATCCGAGGCATTAATAGCCTTGGAATTGAGCTCGTAAGCTCTCTGTGCAGTTATAAGATTAACCATCTCAGTTGCAACATTAACATTAGAGCCTTCCAGATATCCCTGCTTAAGCTGGCTCTTCTTTGTAACCTGGTCAACCGACTCGTTAAGTGCATCACCTGATGCATCAGTTGCTGCAAGAAGTCCTCCTGAGGTCTTATCAAGTCCTGACGGATTAGTGAACTGATAGAGGCCGAACTGTATTCCTATCGCTGCAGGATTGCCCGTATCGTCCGGATACATAAACTGTCCGTCAGCATCAACAGTAATCTTATTAGCTTCCATATTGTTAAATGTAATAGGTGCTCCTTCTGAATTCAGTACCGCATTGCCATCTGATGTACAAAGCATCATGCTTCCGTCCTGAAGCGGTGATATGAAGAAATTACCGTTACGTGTATAGTATGTATTACCGTCATCACCCATAACGCCGAAGAAACCATCACCATTAATTGCAAATGAAAATGTATTATCACTGTCAAGGAACTGTCCCTGAGTATAATGTGATGTTATAGAAGAGTTCCTCGTGCCAAGTCCCACCTGTGCATTAACCGGCTTATTCTCGCCGTTGGCAGTTGTTGTCTTAGTCTGAAGATTCTGATAAAGCAGAGTCTTGAACTCGGCTGATTCTGTCTTATATCCCGTTGTATTAACATTAGCAAGGTTATTCGCTATAGTATCTACATTAGTCTGCTGTGCTGTCATTCCTGAAGCAGCAGTCCATAATGAACGCATCATAATAAGCCTCATTTCTGCGCTGGTAATTATTATAGATTAACAGGAGTCTGTCAGCGCCCGCTCCCTTATACATTATCTTTATACATTATCACTTATCAGCTGATTAGAGCTGTCCTAACGTAACCGCCTTTTTAAGTGTATCGTCTGCCGCATTCATCGCCTTCTGGTTAGCTTCAAATGCTCTTGATATTGTAATCATCTCGACCATCTCTGATACGACATTGACATTAGACTGTTCAAGATATCCCTGATATACCTGTCCTGCTGCATCCTTCGTTGTTGCGGTATCAAGCGCTCTGTAGAGATTCTCGCCATACTGCTCGAGATAGTTATAATCCTCAAAATCAGTGATTGCGAGCTTGTCTATCTGCACACCGTCAGCAGTGATGGTACCGTCCCTGTCTATTGCAATCTTGGCAGCATCCGTAGGAAGCTGTATGGGACCACCCTCTCCAAGAACAAAATCACCATCCTTAGTAACAAGATATCCGTCCTTAGTCATTGAAAAGTTACCGTCACGCGTGTACATCGTTGATGTCTCGCCTGCTTTGTTCGTAAATGAGATTGAGAAAAAACCATCCCCTGAGAGTGCAAGGTCAAAATTCTCCCCTGTCTCGCGGAATGACCCCTGCGAATAATCACGGTATGACTCACCAATCTTAACCCCGAGATTAAGGTCACCGATATACTGATTCACAGTGCCTACGCTTGCATCCTTAACCTTATAAGCCATTACTTCATCAAACGACTGTGATGTAAGACCTTCCTTCTTATATGCAGTTGTTGCAGCATTGGCAAGGTTGTTAGATACAACATCAAGTCTGTTCTGCTGGTTTACCAGGCCCGTATAGGCTGTGTATAAACCTTTAACCATTAAAATACCTCCATCGGCCCAAAGCCGTATGCATCCATGCTGTTAATTCTCGTCCCTGTATCCGCTTAAGAATTCTATAAACTTACCTGTTCCGATTGCAACAGCTGTCATAGGATCCTCCGCTGTCATAGTATTAATACCTGTCTTAGCCTCGATAAGCTCTGCAAGTCCCTGGAGAAGACTTCCGCCTCCCGTAAGTACAATGCCTCTGTCAGCTATATCAGATGCAAGTTCAGGCGGTGTCTTCTCAAGTACACTGTGAACTGCTTCAACAATCTGTGAAGTAGCCTCTCTGAGTGCTTCCTCTGTCTCTTCTGATGTAACCTCTACAGTCTTAGGAAGACCTGTTACAAGATTACGTCCTCTTACGTTCATCTTGGCTACTTCCGCTCTCGGATAAGCCGAGCCGATCTTTATCTTAATATCCTCAGCTGTTCTCTCACCTATAAGGAGATTATGCTTCTTACGCATATAACGTACAAGTGCCTCATCAAAATCATCACCTGCAATCTTGATTGATGTACTTACTACTGTTCCTCCAAGTGATATGACAGCGATATCTGTTGTACCGCCGCCGATATCAACAATCATATTACCGCATGGTCTTGATATATCAATACCTGCACCGATTGCTGCTGCTATAGGTTCCTCAATAATAGCAACTTCTCTTGCTCCTGCCTGAAGTGTTGCATCCTCAACAGCCTTCTTCTCAACCTCTGTTACACCACTAGGCACACATACACTGATTCTAGGCTTCTTAAGCATCCTCTTGCCGATTGCCTTCTGAATGAAATACTTAAGCATCTTCTCTGTTACCGTATAATCAGAGATAACACCCTGACGGAGCGGTCTTACCGCAACAATATTGCCCGGTGTACGTCCAAGCATAAGTCTTGCCTCTTCACCGATTGCCTTTATCTTATTAGTATCCCTGTCAAATGCAACTACTGAAGGCTCCTTGAGCACAACGCCCTTACCTCTTATATAAACCAAAATACTCGCTGTTCCAAGGTCGATTCCGATATCTGTTGTTAACATTGAAAATTACCTTTTTAACCTTTCTTGAATAAGTCTGTTTGTGTCCATCTATGTTCGATGCGAATGCCATAATACACATACGCATACTATTTGACATTATTATCTTACATTATATACAAAATGCCGCGAATTTAAAAGGGGAAATTTAAAAAAGCTCAAAAAAATTTCAGGCTGCTGCATTCTCTCAATCTGAGTATGCAATAGCCTGAATCGTCAGTCATTATAAAGTTAAATCATTTACAGATACTTCTTAAGTGCATCAACCTTATCAAGTGCCTCCCAAGGAAGATTAAGGTCATTACGTCCGAAGTGTCCGTAAGCAGCTGTCTGCTTATAAATCGGTCTTCTTAAGTCAAGCATCTTAATGATTCCTGCAGGTCTTAAATCAAAGTTCTCACGGATAATCTCAACAATCTTATCCTCATGAAGCCTTCCTGTACCAAATGTATCAACCATGATTGATGTAGGATGGGCTACACCGATTGCATATGAAAGCTGGATCTCACACTTGTCAGCAATTCCTGCTGCAACAAGATTCTTTGCAACATAACGTGCTGCATAAGCTGCTGAACGGTCAACCTTTGTGCAGTCCTTACCTGAGAAAGCTCCGCCACCGTGACGTGCATATCCGCCGTAAGTATCTACGATAATCTTACGTCCCGTAAGACCTGAGTCACCCTGAGGACCGCCAATCACGAAACGTCCTGTAGGATTGATAAAAATCTTTGTATTATCATCTACCATTGCAGGATCAACGATTGCATCGATTACTTCTCTCCTGATATCCTCGTGGATCTGCTCCTGTGTTACTTCAGGTGCATGCTGTGATGATACTACAATTGCATCAAGGCGTACCGGCTTACCGTTCTCGTCATACTCCACTGTTACCTGTGTCTTACCATCCGGACGAAGGTATGGAAGTGTTCCGTTCTTACGCACGTCTGTAAGTCTCTTCGCAAGCTTCTGTGCAAGTGCGATAGGATATGGCATATACTCTTCTGTCTCATTAGTTGCATATCCGAACATCATACCCTGATCTCCGGCACCGATTGCATCTATCTGCTCATCAGTCTCTTCACCATTCTTTGCCTCAAGTGCCTTATCAACACCCATTGCGATATCAGGTGACTGCTTATCAAGCGCAACCATAACTGCACATGTATTGCCATCAAATCCCTTATCTGAGCTGTCGTATCCAATCTCAACCACTGTATCACGCACAATCTGGCTGATATCCACATTAGCCTTGGTTGTAATCTCACCCATAACTACTACAAATCCCGTGTTAGTGAGTGTCTCACATGCAACACGGCTGTATGGATCCTGTGCCATAAGTGCATCAAGAACTGCATCTGATATCTGGTCACAGATTTTATCAGGATGTCCTTCAGTAACTGACTCTGATGTAAATAATCTTCTTTCCATCTCATTCTCCTCTATATTGATGTGTAAATGTTTGTTGATTCACCCTTTCTGCAGATTGCGGTGTGCAGACACCAGCCCCGTATAAATACCGGTTCCGCTCATTGTCTGCAAAAATAAAAAGTCCTTATTACTAAGGACTTCTGCGCACATCGATTATTCAGAAATCCTCTTATTGTTCGTCTTCTCCGGCTGCAGTATCATAACTTCCTGCGCTGCCATACACAGCCAAACTCAGGTCATCACAAACCGCTCTTCCGAAAATCCGCTCAGGTTGGCACCTTCCTCTGCCTGTCCCATCACCGTAATTCACCGGTATTGGTCTGCAAGGGGTTGCCGGGCTTCATAGATCCTATGTATCTCCGCCACTCTTAATAAGGGATAAATCAAACTCTATTAAGTTTCGTGCTTATATTACATCATGGCTCCCTTTTCGTCAAGCATTTAACAGATGTTTATAAAAATTTTAAACATTATGGAAATATTTGACTTTGCCATGCTTATTAAATATAATTATAGATAATGGTTTCAGGTCTATTTTTTAATGGTTATTTAATATGGGAGGACAGATATCTATGCAGTCTGGAAAAGAAAAAACAGTTTTTATATTTGAAGCAGAAGAAGGCATGATCCTTGCCAGAGATGTATATTCACCGGGCGGACACATGATTGTTCCACAGGGGGTTGCACTCACGCATGATCTTATCAACACAATCGCTGACAATCACATTCTCGAGATACTTATATATGATGGAATTCAGGGAACAGATACAGAGCCTACTTACTTTGACAAGCTCCGTGCAACTCCTGAGTTTACCAAATTCACAGAAGAATATAACGGCACCGTTTCCACTGTAAAGAACAACCTTAATGATATTGTATTCCGTGACAAAGAGATTGACGTCAGCACCCTTATTGCAGATACAGACAGTATCCTGTCCGGCAGCCGTTCCAACCTCCAGGTATTCGATATGCTTCACAGCCTCCGTAAGAACGATGACCTCACATACGTACACTGTGTCAACGTATCACTTATTGCAACGATTATAGGCCGCTGGCTCAATATGTCAGAAGATGATCTTAATGTTCTCTCAACCGCAGCCCTTCTTCATGACATAGGTAAGCTTATGATACCCGAAGAGATTCTTCTCAAGCCGGGCAAGCTTACAGCTGCAGAATTTGATGTTATCAAGACCCATGTTAACTTAGGCTTTAATCTTCTTAAGGATAAGAATATTGATAACCGCATTAAGGAGGTATGTCTTTTTCACCATGAGAAGTGTGACGGCTCAGGATATCCTTTCGGTCTCAAGAGTGACAAGATACCTCTCATGGCCAAGATTGTTACAGTTGCAGATGTATATGATGCAATGACTGCCGCGCGTGTATACCGCGGTTCAATGTGTCCTTTCGATGTTATTAAGATTATGGAGGATGAATCATTCAGCAAGTATGACCCTAACGTACTGCTTCCGTTTATTAATCATGTTGTTTCATCTTACCTGCACACTAATGTCCGCCTGTCTGACGGACGGATCGGTGAGGTTGTGCTTATTAACAGCAACCGCCTGTCACGTCCATCAATAATGTGCGACGGTGAATTTATTGATTTATCCAAGCGTCCCGATTTGTCAATCAACGCAATTCTGTAGTTATTTTTTCTATGTTACTTTCATACATTGTACAAACCACTTTGATGGGGGAATCTATTGAAAGGATACATAGAAGAACGTGCCATTACAATTGCACAGTACATAATCGACAGCAAAGCTACAGTCCGTCAGGCTGCATCCCGTTTTGGCGTAAGCAAAAGCACGATACACAAAGACATGACTGAGCGGTTACCTGCGATAAACCACACACTCGCCGAAAATGTCCGCAAAGTACTCGACATCAACAAATCTGAACGCCACTTAAGAGGCGGAATGGCTACACGTGCCAAGTATAAGCACATCTCAGAAGAACAGTAGCTGATTAATCATGGCTTTTGTTCTCTGATGGCATAATAAAAAGCATTGGGACATATATTAACAGTTCCAATGCTTTTTATTATGACTATCCGACATGATGCCGAATCAATTCCGGATTAGTTTGTAGATGCAATATAATCTTCAATTGCTTCCATAAGCTGGTCAATGTCCATACCATGAACCATTGCTGCTTCCTCAAGTGTCTCTCCCTGTGATGCAGGGCATCCTACGCAATGCATTCCTGCACTCATAAGGATAGGAATAATTCCCTCATCAATTGTAATTGCCTCACCGATTGTTGTATCCTTGGTGATCTTCTTCATGTCTACCTCTTTCCTGCGTCATACGCATATAAAAATGTAAATATAAATGTAAGCTATCTCGTCATATAGCCTGTGTAATCAGCCGTATGGAGAAGCCTGTTGGCGTTATCAATCCTCTCCTTAGACGGTGGATTAACTCCCTTAAGCGGATAATCAATTCCAAGTTCCTCATACTTGAAGGTTCCAAGCGTGTGATACGGAAGCACTTCGACGCGGTCAACATTCTTAAGAGTCTTAATAAATGCATCAAGTCTCTTAAGGAGCTCATCATCATCGCTTCCTCCCGGAACAAGCACATGCCTTATCCACATCGGCTTGCCTGTCTCTGACAGATATTCTGCCATATCAAGTATATTAGCATTGCTCCAGCCTGTCAACGTCTTATGCTTCTCGTCATCAATCTGCTTGATATCAAGCATAACAAGGTCAGTTACTTCCATAAGCTCCTTGAACCTGCTAAAGAAAGGTTCCTTGCGTGTAAACGGATTACCTGAAGTGTCAAGTGTTGTATTGACACCCTTCGCCTTAGCCTTGGTAAACAGTTCAATAAGGAAATCCATCTGCAGAAGCGGCTCTCCGCCGCTCACTGTTATACCGCCCTTGTTCTTCCAGTATGATTTATATCTGAGAGCCTGCTTAAGAAGGTCATCAGCTGACATCTCTTCTCCGTCTTCCATATTCCATGTGTCCGGATTATGGCAGAACTGACATCTCATATGGCATCCCTGCGTAAAAATTACAAATCTTACTCCCGGGCCATCAACTGAACCAAAACTTTCTATAGAATGAATCTTACCCATACTGCCTCCAAAAATTATATTTACTGAAACTTCTGATTATTTTAATCTAATTTGACATGAATGTAAATAACAATTTTTTCAGCTATCCGGCATCGCCCGCTTATCAGTTACTTATCATATTCCAGATAAGCTCCCTTCATAGGGCTTGCTGCAAGTTCACTAAACAGTCTCAATACCCCTTTCTTATATTTGCGCTCTTTTGGTCTCCACTGTTTTCTTCTTTCCATAAGTACCTTATCAATTTCTTCCATAGGCATTCTTTTCCCTGCGATACCTACAATATTCAGCTTTCTTTCCTCAACATCAATCTCAATAAGATCTCCTTCTTCAACTAATGCTATAGGGCCGCCTTCCGCTGCCTCCGGACTGCAATGCCCGATTACAGGTCCTGTAGATGCACCTGAGAACCTGCCATCCGTAATAAGGGCTATGCTCTTTCCAAGCTCCTTATCACTGCTTATTGCCTCTGATGTATAGAACATTTCCGGCATTCCGCTTCCCTTAGGTCCTTCATATCTTATAAATACAGCATCGCCTTTCTGCACTTTGTGATGTATTACCGCATCCAGACATTCTTCCTCACTGTCAAACGGTCTTGCATTAAGTACAGCCTTAAACATCTCCTTAGGGCATGCGGTGTGCTTGATAACCGCTCCTTCCGGTGCAAGGTTGCCTTTTAATACCGCTATGCTTCCCTCCCTGCCAATCGGATTGTCATATGGTCTTATTATATCCTCTTTTGTGATTTTTATATTGTATCTGCTGTTAAAATCATCAAGCCACTTATTACATTTCTCGTAGAAACCATTAGCTTTAAGTTCTTCAAGGTTCTCACCAAGTGTCCTGCCTGTTACCGTCATAACATCCAGATGCAGATGATCCTTAATCTCCTCCATTATTGCCGGAACTCCTCCTGCATAATAGAATACCTCTGCCGGCCATCTTCCTGCAGGACGCACATCAAGCAGATAATGTGCTCCCCTGTGAAGCCTGTCAAATGTATCACCTGTAATCTCTATACCGAATTCGTGTGCAACCGCAGGTATATGGAGAAGGCAATTGGTGCTTCCTGATATTGCAGCATGTACAAGGATAGCATTTTCAAAACTTTCAAGTGTTACTATATCTGATGGTCTCATATTCTTCATCTTTGCAAGTCTTACCGACTGTCGTCCTGCCTCTCTTGCATAATCCAGCAGATCAGGGCTTGTTGCCGGCATAAGTGCGCTGCCCGGAAGTGCCAGACCAAGTGCTTCAGCCATAATCTGCAATGTTGAAGCAGTGCCTATGAAAGAGCATGCTCCGCAGCTTGGACATGCATTACATTTTGCCCAGTCAAGCTTTTCTTCAGTAATCTCGCCTCTCTCGTACTGGGCACTATACATGCCAAGCTGCTCTAATGTAAGCATGTCCGGGCCGGCATTCATGGTTCCTCCCGGGACAAATACAGATGGCATGTTAACTCTTGCAAGTCCCATAAGATTACCCGGTACGCCTTTATCGCAGCTTGAAAGATATACACCTGCATCAAACGGTGTCGCATTGGCATGTATTTCAATCATGTTTGCAATCATCTCTCTGCTGGCAAGGCTGTAATTAATTCCATCCGTTCCCTGGCTCTCACCGTCACATATATCCGTACAATAATACCTTGCTCCGAATCCGCCCTCTTCTGCTATGCCCTTGCGCACCTCTTCCACAAGAATGTTAAGATGTCCGCTTCCTGGATGACTGTCGCCATATGTACTCTCAATCATCACCTGTACCTTTCCGAGGTCTTCCTTCTTCCATCCTGTACCAATTCTCAGCGGATCCATTTCCGGAGCTGACTTTCTCATTTCCTGACTGATTAAACACATAATATTATCCTGCCTTTCTTTTTATTTTAATAACTTCATCTGCTCTAACTTCTTATATACTTCATCCTTATCCTTTTCATCCACACACATCTCTACGTTGTCAAACTGTGGAAGACTGAATACACCAAGCATTGACTTTGCGTCAACAACATATCTTCCGCACGCAAGATCAACACTGTCTGTACACTTTTCTGCTATCTGGACCAGATGCTTTGCATCTGTCATGCTGTTCAGATATACCGGTATACGTATCATTCTACAACCTCCTCCATTCTGTAACCTGGCGCTCATGTGCCGCCGTCAGATTAAAAGCATCAGGCAAATATCGAAATCACCAGACTAACTGCCAGTGACGTCACGCCTATAAGCGTCTCCATAACCGTCCATGATTTCAAAGTTGTTTTCTCATCTATCTCGAGGAATGTTCCAACAAGCCAGAATCCTGCATCATTGACATGACTTAAAGCTGTTGCGCCTCCGCATATTGCACAGCACATAGCCGCCCTGTACAACACACTTGTTGCCATAACCGCAGGCATTGTTGCCATTATTCCCGATGCCATCGTCATTGCTACCATGGAACTGCCAACCGATGCCCTTACCAGCAATGCTATAAAGAATGCTACAAGAATAAGCGGCATTCCGCTTTTTTCAAGCGCAGGGCCTATTATATAACCAAGTCCCGAATCCTGGAGCATCCATCTTATTACACCTCCGCTCGCTATTACGAGCAGTATCATCCCAACCGGCCTCAGCGAATGATCCAGTATCTTCTTAAGCTGGGCTCCGGTATATCCGCGCCTGATCCCCAGAAAATACATGGCAGCAAGTGTTGCCACCGTCAGTGCAAGAAACGGTTTTCCTATAAACGACAGTACATTCTGTACTCCCTCCGGTATCGGCATATATTTAGACACTGTGCTTATCAGTATCAATATAAGCGGGATAAGTATTACCCCAAGTACAAGTCCAAACGGAGGCAGCTCTCTTGAATCATCCTTTATCTCCTCTACATTAACAGGGAGTCCGGTAAATATCCTGTTTCCTATGAACCTTCCCCACACCACTCCGGCAACTATCATACATATTAACGCTGTCGGTATTCCGACCATAATCATTACTCCAAGGCTAACTCCAAGCGAGTCCGCAACAAGTACTGAACCTGCTGACGGCGGAACGAATGCATATCCGCTTGCAAGACCTGCAAGAAGCGGAATTGCATAATACAATGTTGACTTTTTAGTCTGCTTTGCGACACTGAATGCAAGCGGTATAAGTACCACAACGCCCGCTTCAAAAAAAACGGTAGTACCTATAACAAGTCCTGTAATTCCAAGCGCCACCCCTGCCTTTCTCTGTCCGAGTCTGTCTATAAGTGTCTTGGCTATTCTCTGAGCTCCTCCGCTGACTTCAAGTATTCCTCCGAACATTGAACCAAGTCCGACAAGCAGTGCTATTCCCTGAAGTGTTTTCCCAACGCCCTTCTCAACAGTTTCCGATATCATTGTAAGCGGCATCCCGGCGCCAACACCTATCACTATAGCTGCAATCATCATAGATATAACCGGATGAAGTTTAAATCTGATTATCAATACCAATAGCACAATAATTCCTACTGCTGCCGCTATCAACAACCTTGTTGGATCTGCAACAAACACCGTCTGCTCCATAGCGTATTCCCTCCTATACATGTGATGTATTTTAAAATATACATCATACCTATCTGCTGTTTTTCGTTACTTTTGTCAATTGACATCGTTTTTTACATCAAATTCATCTGATGTATTTATAATATAATCATTTATACAAAAAAGCAATATCGTAAAAATGCTTAATTATTTATGCGTTTTTTGTGCATTTTGTTCATTTTGAAATTCTCAAAAAAATATTATAATACTATACAATGCTTGTAATTGCGGCGCTTTACATATAGCATCCGCAATTCCGGGTTCAAGAAAGGAGAAGTCATATGATGAATTCAGAGTCTGATGACAGAAATCTTCCTCAGAAGATTTCCGAAGACATAATTTCTTTTATACTGGATAACCATCTCAAGCCGGGTGACAGACTTCCTAATGAAGCCATTCTCGCCGGACAGCTTGATATAGGGCGGAGTTCACTCCGCGAAGCCATGAAGCTGCTTGCCTCACGCAACATTGTAACCATCCGGCAGGGATCCGGAACATACGTTGCATCTTCCCCGGGATTAATTGATGATCCCTTTGGTTTCACATTCATATCAGACAAAAAAAAGCTTGTGCAGGATCTGCTCGAGATAAGATTTCTGCTGGAGCCTGCCATAGCTGCCATGTCAGCTACCTATTCAGACAGTGGGGATATTAACAGAATCTGTTCATTATGTGATGAGGTTGAAGAACTTCTCAAAACCAAGAAAGACCACACACAGAAAGATATAGAATTTCATACCGCTATTGCCATGGGAAGTAAGAATCTGGTTATTCCAAGACTTATTCCGATAATCAACAGTTCAATTCCTCTTTTTGTCAAAACAACCGGAAACGTGCTTAAGACAGAAACCATTGAAACCCATCGTGAGATAGCCTGTGCAATTGCAGAACATAACGCTGTCAAAGCTCAGGATGCCATGTATACACATCTTATGTATAACCGGAGATGCATTAACAAAACATATGAATAGATGGAGGTAATTTATATGAAGATACCATTTGATGTCAATCTGTCAGGCAAAACCGCCATAGTAACCGGAGGAAGCGGCACACTATGCTCTGCCATGGCATACGGACTCGCTGTAAGCGGTGCTTCAGTCGCACTTATCGGGCGTAATCGTGACAAAATGTCACAGGTTATCAGCAGCTTAACACAGCAGGCAGCGGATGAACAGAACAAATCTACAGTAATCAGAGGCTACACCTGCAACGTCACAGACAAATCCAGCCTTATCAGTACATATGAGACCATCAGGGCTGAACTTGGAAGCTGCGATATACTCATTAACGGTGCCGGCGGCAACCAGCCGGGCGCCATAACAGCAGCGGAGATGCTTGCAAAAGAACCGGGCACGGATGACTATTCATTCTGGGATCTTGACGAAGACAAAATCCGTGAAGTCATGGATCTCAATTTCATGGGAACACTCCTGCCGATACAGGTATTCACACGCGATATGGTTGCAAAGCGCAGCGGCAGCATAATAAATATTGCCTCTGTCTCATCAATTCTTCCGCTGACCAAAGTTGTCACATACAGCAATGCCAAGTGTGCAATACTTAACCTGACACAGTGGCTTGCAACACATTTCGGACAGAGCGGAATCCGCTGCAATGCAATTGCTCCCGGTTTCTACGCCGCCGAACAGAATCACGATCTTTTATTCAACAGTGACGGTACACCCACACCAAGAGCCAGAAAGATTATTGCAGGCACGCCAATGGGCAGATTCGGCAATCCGGAAGAACTTATCGGTGCCGCGCTGTTTCTTGCAAGTGATGATGCCTCGGGCTTTGTAAACGGAATCGTGCTTCCCGTAGACGGAGGCTACTGCGCATACAGCGGCGTATAAAAAAGGATTCTTAACCTGATTCAGCATAAAGCAAAAAATGCAGTACAACCAACCGGGTTGTACTGCATTTTTATTTCAAGCAATTATACTATTCGTATGATTACATTCTGTCGTGGAATGTTCTGCTGATAACATCCATCTGCTGCTCCTTAGTAAGGTCGATGAACTTAACAGCGTAACCTGATACACGGATTGTAAAGTTAGCGTACTCAGGCTTTTCCGGATGCTCCATAGCATCAATAAGCTTGTCTCTGCCGAATACATTTACATTAAGGTGATGAGCACCCTGATCAAAGTATCCATCCATTACGTTAACAAGGTTAGCAACTCTCTCATCCTCGTTGTGTCCAAGAGCGTCAGGGTTCATTGTCTGAGTATTTGAAATACCATCAAGTGCCCACTCGTATGGAAGCTTTGTAAGAGAGTTAAGTGATGCAAGAAGTCCGTTCTGCTCTGCACCGTAGCTTGGGTTAGCTCCAGGTGAAAGTGGAGTGCCGGCCTTACGTCCATCAGGCATTGTACCTGTGTACTTTCCGTAAACTACATTAGATGTAATTGTAAGGATAGATGTTGTAGGCTCTGAATCTCTGTAAGTATGTCTCTTCTTAATCTTCTCAAGGAATGTCTTAAGAAGCCATACAGCAATGTTATCAGCTCTGTCATCATCATTACCGTACTTAGGGAAGTCACCATCAATCTGGTAATCTACTACAAGACCTGACTCATCACGAACTGTCTTAACCTTAGCATACTTAATAGCTGAAAGTGAGTCAACAACGTGTGAGAATCCGGCAATACCTGTAGCGAATGTTCTCTTAACATCTGTATCGATAAGAGCCATCTCTGCAGCTTCATAGTAATACTTATCATGCATATACTGGATAAGGTTCAGTGTATTAACATAAAGGTCTGCTAACCAATCCATCATTGTATCGAACTTAGCAATAACCTCATCATAATCAAGGTACTCTGCTGTAATAGGCTTGTAAGCCGGTCCAACCTGCTCTTTGTTCTTCTCATCAACACCACCATTGATAGCGTAAAGAAGACACTTAGCAAGGTTAGCTCTTGCGCCGAAGAACTGCATCTCCTTACCTGTCTGAGTAGCTGATACACAGCAGCAGATTGAGTAATCATCGCCCCATGAAACCTTCATAACGTCATCATTCTCGTACTGGATTGATGATGTATCAACAGAAATCTTAGCAGCATACTTCTTGAATGTCTCTGGGAGACGTGATGAGTAAAGTACTGTAAGGTTAGGCTCCGGTGAAGGTCCCATGTTCTCAAGTGTATGAAGGAATCTGAAGTCGTTCTTTGTAACCATTGAACGTCCGTCGATACCTGTACCACCAACCTCAAGAGTAGCCCATGTAGGGTCACCTGAGAATAACTCGTTGTATGATGTGATTCTTGCGAACTTAACCATTCTGAACTTCATTACCATATGGTCGATGAGTTCCTGAGCTTCCTTCTCTGTGATAACACCGTTATCCAGGTCTCTCTGAATGTAGATATCAAGGAATGTAGATACACGGCCTACTGACATAGCTGCACCATTCTGAGTCTTGATAGCTGCAAGGTAACCAAAGTATAACCACTGGCAAGCTTCCTTAGCATTCTTAGCCGGCTGTGAAATATCATATCCGTAGCTCTCAGCCATCTTCTTCATGCCTGCAAGTGCCTTGTACTGATCTGAGATCTCTTCTCTGAGACGGATAACATCATCTGTCATTGTTCCGCATCCGCAGTTAGCGTGATCTCTCTTCTTCTCTTCCATAAGGTAGTCAATACCGTAAAGAGCAACCCTTCTGTAATCGCCTACGATACGTCCACGGCCATATGTGTCAGGAAGACCTGTGATGATGTGGCTGTGACGAGCCTTTCTCATCTCTGGTGTGTAAGCATCGAATACACCCTGATTATGTGTCTTGTGGTACTCTGTGAAGATCTTGTGTAATTCAGGATTTGGCTCATAACCATAATTCTTGCAAGACTCCTCAGCCATCTTGATACCGCCATATGGCATAAATGCTCTCTTAAGAGGCTTGTCTGTCTGAAGACCTACAACCTGCTCAAGATCTTTCATAGACTCATCTATATATCCAGGGCCGTAAGCTGTAAGACCTGCAACAACCTCTGTCTCCATATCAAGAACGCCGCCCTTGGCTCTTTCTTCCTTCTGTAACTCCTGAAGTCTTCCCCAGAGCTTGTTAGTAGCTTCTGTTGGTCCCTCAAGGAAACTCTCATCTCCATCATAAGGCTTGTAGTTATTCTGGATGAAATCTCTTACGTTGATTTCCTCTTTCCAGAGTCTGCCTTCAAAACCATTCCACTGTTCTTTTTCCAGCATCTTGTTCATTCCTCCTGTATATTGTATACAATGTTGATTATAAAGATAAAACGAAAATACACATTTGTATTAAAAAATGTATTATCGTTTTCTTGCTACGCTTATAATATATGACATGATTGTTAAAAAATCAACAACAATTTTTGCCTTTTTTGCTTTGTATTTGATTATGTACAATTTCACAACTGTTAATGAATATTTTGTATCAGTTTAGGTACATTTATACAAATATAACGAGCATTTGTCCGTGTGGGACGTACACGGCAAAAAAGCAGCCGGAATTAATCCGGCTGCTTCTTATTATCTTGAATAATCTGATATATAGATATCTATGTAAATAACTAATCCTACGGATTATTCAGCCTGTGGAGCTCCTACAGGACATACGCCCTCACATGCGCCACAATCGATGCATGTATCTGCATCAATAACCATCTTGCCATCGCCTTCGCTGATTGCGTTAACAGGACATTCTGCAACACAAGCACCACAGCTTACGCAGTCATCAGAAATAATATGTGCCATGATAATACCTCCTTAAGAAATTGAATAATTGTTTATTCATTATACGATACTTTTTCGCATTAATCAACACAATCATAAAATTTTTATCATTTTCAACATGTTATAACATATTGATTCTCATTATCTATAAATCAGCCAAATCTAGCCAAAATTACGTCCGTCCTGCGGTCTTGCCATATCTGCAAACTTAGTCTGCTCTGCAATCCATGCCATCTGTACAGTTCCTATAGGGCCGTTACGCTGCTTGGCTATGATTACTTCAGCAACGCCCGGAATATCTGTATCCTTATTGTAATAATCATCCCTGTAGAGGAACATTACAACGTCAGCATCCTGCTCAATCGCTCCCGATTCACGAAGATCGGAAAGCATAGGCCTGTGGTCATCTCTCTTCTCAACGGCACGGCTGAGCTGTGACAGTGCAACAACAGGAACCTCAAGCTCTCTTGCAAGCTGCTTCAGCGCTCTCGATATATCCGATATCTCCTGCTGTCTTGAATCCGAAGAACGCCCGCTTCCGCTCATGAGCTGAAGGTAATCGATAATAATAAGTCCAAGATTACTCTCAAGCTTCATCTTACGGCACTTAGAGCGCATCTCACCTATTGATATACCCGGCGTATCTTCTATTATAAGGTGTGACTTGGCTATATTATCAGCACCCTCAAGAAGCTTCGCCCAATCAGAGCCGTCAAGACGGCCCTTTCTTAACTTGTCTGCATCAACCCCCGATTCAAGCGAAAGCATACGGTTAACAAGCTGTACATTGGACATCTCAAGCGAGAATACAGCAGTTGTTATACCTTCCTTGAGTGCTACATGGTCTGCCACATTAAGCACAAACGCTGTCTTACCCATAGACGGACGCGCCGCTATAAGTATAAAATCAGACGGCTGAAGTCCTGAGAGCTTATAGTCGAGATCCTTGAACCCTGTCGGAATTCCCGTAACGGCACCTCTGTTACGTGCTGCCGCCGATATCCTGTCTATTGCTTCAACAACAACATCCCCGATAGGCATGGAATCCTTGCTTGCCTTTGACTTAACCAGCTCAAATACCTTTTTCTCCGTATCGGCAAGAATATCTTCAGTCTCCCCGGTTCCTGCGTAACACTGATTGGCAATCTCTTCTGTTGTTCTTATTATATTGCGGAGCATTGCCTTATCTTTGACAATCTCAGCATACTGTCTTATATTGGCAGAAGTAGGTACAGCTTCAAGCAGTTCCCTTATAAAATCAATTCCATATACTTCTGCAGGAACATTGCGCGCCCTTAATTCCTCCTGAAAGGTTACAAGATCTACCGCCCTTCCCGCATTATTCATATCAACCATAGTCTGGAACATCGTTCCGTACTGGTTATGATAAAAATCGTCCTTATTAAGAATCTCAGCAGCGGCAATAATAGCATCCTTATCCATAAGCATTGAACCGACTACCGACTGCTCTGCTTCGATACTGTTAGGCATGACTCTTCTGATAACAGCTTCTTCCATTCTGTCCTCCTGCTTTACTTCTGTTCAACCTCAACAGTCAGTTCAGCAACAACCTCCTTATGAAGCTTAACAGGAAGATGGAATGTTCCTGCCATTCTTATAGGTTCATCTATCTTAATCTTTTTCTTATCAAGCTCAAGCCCTGCCTGCTCCTTCGCAGCTTCGGCAATCTCCTTGCCTGACACGCTTCCGAATGTTCTTCCGTCCTTACCACCCTTTATAGAAAGAACTATCTTCTTAGATTCGATAACTTCCTTAAGAGCTATCGCCGCATCAAGCTCCTCCTTGGCAAGCTTGGCCTCATGTGCCTTAGTCAGCTTAAGATCGTTAAGATTCTTGGCGTTAGCTTCAACTCCAAGCTTCTTAGGAAGCAGGAAATTCCTTGCATATCCTTCACTGACCTTTACCTTATCACCCTTCTTACCAAGTGCCTTAACATCCTGCATAAGTATAACTTCCATTGCAATATCCTCCATTCCTGCGTCTGATTACGCATTCAGTCTGTAAATATTCTATAATTCATCATTTACAATCATCTCATCAATAGTTTCCTTGAGTTCCAGGATTACATTATTGATTGTCTTATCCTTAAACTGTGCTCCGGCAACTGTCATATGACCGCCTCCGCCCAGTTTCTCCATTATAAGCTGTACATTCACTTCATCTATAGAACGCGCACTTATATATATCTTATCCTCGTACTTGGTTATGACAAATGATGCCTTAATGCCTCTGATATCGAGAAGCTCATTAGCTGCCTGTGCTCCTCCGATTGTAGGGCTCTTAAGCCCGTCTCCTTCAAATACCGAGATTGCATAACTGTCACGATATACCTCAGCCCTGCTCACCGCAGCCGCCACTGCTTTGTACTCATTCATATCATTACGCAGAAGCTTCCTTACCCTGCTGACATCCGCACCGTTGCGGCGCAGATAAGCTGCAACTTCAAATGTTCTCGGACCTGATTTTGAATTAAATCCGTCCGTATCAATTACGATTCCTGCATAGAGTGCATCAGCTTCAATGCCTCTTAGCTTCGTACCCTCATTAACATATGTAAGCATCTCAGCCACCATCTCACTTGCTGATGATGCAGATGAGTCAACATATGACATAAATGTATCTGCAATCGGGTCACTCGTCTGTCTGTGATGGTCGAACACAATCTTAGTCCGGCATATATTAAGCAACTCCGGGCAATCAGTAATCTGAGGTCTGTTAACATCAACAACAATAAGCACCGTAGAAGGACTTACCCTCTCAAGCGCATCCTGACCTGTATAGAACATGTCCTCAGGATAATCGTCATTAGACGTAAACCTTGTCATAAACGGCTCTACTGTTGCAGTAACCTCACTTATAACTATATGCGCATTCTTCTTCATCTTACGCGCCATGAGATATATACCTATGGCAGAACCAAATGAGTCAATATCCGGCAGCTTATGTCCCATTATAAAGAACTCATCATTGTTCTCCATAACGCGCATAAGCGCCTGAGCCTTAACACGGATCTTAACACGATCATTCTTCTCCGCGAGCTGGCTCTTACCTCCAAAGTATGTTACCTTATCACCTTCCTTAAGTACTGTCTGGTCTCCGCCTCTTCCGAGTGCCAGATCCATCGCAGCCCTGGCTATCTCAAAATTCTTTGAGTAATCAGCTGCGCCCGTACCTATGCCGATGCTTAAAGTTATTGTTTTTTCATTGCCTATATTAATACTCTTGATATCATTAAGGATACTGAACTTATCGGCTATAAGCTTCTCAAGATAGCTGTAAGTAAATACAGCCAGATACTTGTCCTTCTCAAGCTTTCTGACTATCGCCGCACCCGGAGAGAAATACTTATTAACTCTCTTATCTATAAGTCCAAGGAAAAGTGAACATCTTGCATCCTCAATACCTTCAAACGCTTCATCATAATTATCAATATAGATAAGTCCGGCTACAAATCCTTCATCGTGTATCTGCTTTCTGTAACGGTTAATCTGTGTCTCATCAAACATATACATAGACAATAATGCGGCATCTTCGCCATCAAGTATCTCCGACTTATCTATTGAAAAATCTATCGATACCTTATTAATCTCTATCTGGTAATCATGTTCATTATACGTTATGTGTCTTACACATGTCTGTTCCGACTTAGGGAACATCTCACGGCTTATGTCCTTAAATACAGTTGTTATGCTCTTATGGAAATCCTTCTCCCTGCCTGTCACCTGGCGCATAGCCTTATTCATCCACATTATGCGCCCGGAATCATCAAGAAGTGCATAAGGTGTTGCAAGTTCTTCCATAAGCCTGTGCTGGACCTGTGCATAATCTTCAGCAAAATTAACCATCTGCCTTACTATTGACGGTTTGTAATAAAACCACATAAGAGCGAGGATTATCGCATACACCGCAACAAATGCGGACATTACCGTACCCGCCGGCACACTTATAAAATATATTGTAACATTAAGCACTACCATCATAAGCCCGGCAAGAAGAGGCCATATAAAAAAAGACTGCAGTGCACCTGTTGTTCTTATTCCTGCTCCATTTTTCTTCTTAAACATTGCATTACTCCATATTCATACAATAGCCACATACTGTGAATTATACCACATACCGGGTTGCATATCAACGCAAAAAGAAACAGCCTTTGTCACTCACACGTCACAAAAGCTGCTTCTTTCTATAAAAAACACTCGCCTCACCTTTTGCTTATATAAACAGTCTCCCCAGACCGCCATAAGCGTTTAGTTGTTTAGTAAATAAACAATTTCTTCACGAGTGTTATATTACCACTTTTATTTTTATTATTCTCCCCCCTTTTGTGGGGGAATTTGCAAAAAATCAGTTGAAATAACTTATTTAAGTATTTTTTCCATGGTTTTTCATTTATATCCAATTCAATCCAGCATAATTATGCATACATAAAAATCCCGCCACGAGTTAATACTCGTAACGGGATTCTGTAATCATATGCAATTAGTCAACTGAATATGGCATAAGTGCAATGTGACGAGCTCTCTTAACAGCTACTGTAAGTGCTCTCTGATGCTTTGCACAGTTACCTGTGATTCTTCTAGGAAGAATCTTACCACGCTCAGATACATATCTCTTAAGCAGGTTTACATCCTTATAATCAATTGCCTTACTCTGATCTGCACAGAAAATGCAGACTTTCTTTCTTCTGCGCATAGGTCTTCTTCTCATCTGAGTCTCAGCCTTATCGCCAGTCTTCTTATCCATGTTTGGCATAATTAGTTACCTCCTGTCCTAGTTAAAAGGCAAACCTTCGTCCTCCACTCCGTCAGGAATATTCATAAATCCATCGCCTGCTGCCGCACTTGGCTCAGGTCTTGAGTGGCCGGCATAAGATGCCTCTCCACTGGCAGCTGCAGCCTTGCTCTCTGCAAATTCAAGGTCATCTGCAATAACCTCAGTAGTATATACCCTCTGACCATCCTTGTTGGTATAGCTTCCTGTACGGATGCTTCCCTGAAGAACAATCTTGGTACCCTGATGAAGATACTTCTCAGCAAATTCAGCCTGTCTCCTGAAAGCCACACAGCTTATGAAGTCTGCTGACTGCTGGTCACCATTCTGATTATTACGTGAACCACGTCTGTCTACCGCCAATGTAAATCTTGCGATTGCCATTGAATCCTCTGCGCTCTGTGAATAGCGGATATCAGGATCCCTTGTCAATCTTCCCATCAAAATTACTCTATTCATACTTACTCCTTTTCCGGATGAACATTCATCCTGCCTGTTGTTTTAAAAAGAGCTGTATGTCAGTATACTCATCAAGCTTAAGCTTCTTCCTTAACGATGAGGAAACGAATAACATTGTCCATGATGCGGATTCTGCTTTCGATTTCTGCAGGCGCTGCTGCATCTGCATCAAACTTGATGAAGTAATAAAAACCGTCTTTCATGTGCTGAATCTCGTATGCAAGTCTCTTCTTGCCACAATCCTCAACATTAGAAATCACACCGCCAAAACGAGCAACTAATTCCTTAACCTGCTCAACAGTATTGACTCTGACTTCATCTTCAACGTTCGCACTAACAACAACTGTTAATTCATACTTGTTCATGTACGTTGCACCTCCTTCTGGTCTCTGGCCCCTTAATCACAGTAAGGAGCAAGGATTTGAAATATATTATGAGACATAATACATCACAATGAGATATGATACTACACATCAACACAAAATGCAAGCAAAAGTTTAATCCGTCTCAAAAAAAATAAGCAGGTTCAAATTAATGATCCTGCTTTTTAATCAGCTTCTTTGTATTCTTCTCAACCATTCTGCGTGGAACCATTATCATATGGGAGCATCCACAGCATCTCAGCCTGAAATCAGCACCGACTCTAAGAATCTCCCATTCATTACTTCCGCATGGATGACCTTTTTTTAACTGCACGATATCGCCCACATCATAAACCATATACGTTCTCCATTCATCACATGTTTGTATATCTGTCTAAAGGACTCCGAACACCTTTCCGAGCGAATCATGTATAAGCAGATCAGCTTTGCCGTCAAACGGTGTCGGTGTCTTATTTATCAGAACCAGCTTATGCCCGCGGTAATATCTTATGAGGCCTGCCGCAGGATATACGCCGAGAGAAGTCCCTCCGACGATAAGCACATCCGCCTCTTCTATAAGCCTGACAGCCTCACTTATATCCGCTTCGTTAAGTCCTTCTTCGTATAAGACAACATCAGGCTTTATGCGACCTCCACACTCACAGACAGGAACACCGTCCGCATTAAGTATTGCATCGATACCATAGAATCTGCCGCACTTTTCACAGTAATTCCGTAATACAGATCCATGCAGTTCCACCACATGTCTGCTTCCCGCTTTTTGATGAAGCCCGTCAATATTCTGTGTTATAACGCCTTTCAGTATTCCTTTTTGTTCAAGTTCTGCCAGCTTTATGTGCGTTGTTGAAGGTTCTGCTTCCGGATAAAGCATTCTGTCTTTGTAGAATCTGAAGAATTCTTCCGGATTTCTCATATAAAACGAATGACTTATTATCTCTTCCGGAGGATACTTGTACTTCTGATTGTAAAGGCCGTCAACTCCTCTGAAATCCGGTATTCCGCTCTCCGTCGACACACCCGCACCGCCAAAGAATACTACATTATCACTATCGCAGACCATCTGCCTGAACTTTTGAATCTTATTGTCATTTTCCGTATTATCTGTATTATGCATTCGTTATAACCACACCAAGCACAAGGCATCCCTCGTTGTCATAGAATTCTATCTTCTCTCTGGCATCCCTTGGACTATACTCAGAATCATCTATAAGAACCAATGACGCTCTGCAGTTTCTTGCTACTTCTGCACTCTTTCCGGCCTCAAGGATAATATAATCATAATCATCCATATTGTCATCAAGGAATTTCCTTAATCTGTCCTCGTCATTCTGTGAAAGAGTCTGTCTGCTGCTCTCGCCCGAGAATATTATATTAAGGTCACTTCTGTTAGTAAGACATCTTATCTTATCATCGTCCTGTGTTCCGTCGAGATACTCACACAGCCCTTCCAGATTCTTACCAAGTCTGTATTTGCCCATAAATACCGGTGTTGTAACATCAGCATCAACAAAAAGTACTTTATTACCGGCATCGACAATCGCCGCTGCAAGGCGGAGCGCATATCCGCTCTCACCTATAACAGCAAGTGTCTTATACTTTCTTCCCTTAGCCAGAACTCTGTTGCACAGCTCCTTGTATGCCTTTTCCTGGGCAGGAGTTGTTGCAACCAATTTGTCAATATTTACACTGAACATTATTTATCTCCATTCCTGCGCCAATGCGCACTGCAAATTTGGAATCTGCCGCTTACTTAGGTATTCTTCCGAGCACTTCTGTACTCGAATTCTCTCCAAGGATATTAGCTCTTGGAGCTGCAGCTGCCGCCTGAGTCTCTCCTGAAACATTCTTCTCTTCCTCAAGCTTAGCTTCTTCTGCCTTCTTAAGCTCCTCAGCACGCTTTGCTTCCTCGGCTCTCCTGGCAAGTATTCTGGCTACAGCTTCTTCTTCAGCTTTTGCAGCTGCTGCCTCTTCCTCTGCCCTGCGTCTTGCTTCTTCCTCTGCCTTGATTCTGGCTTCCTCTTCTGCTTTCTCTATCGCAAGTCTCTGGGCTGCTGCCTTAGCTGCTGCTATGCGCTCCTCTTCGGCTCTGGCTGCCGCAAGACGTTCCTCTTCAGCCTTTCTTTCTGCCTCTTCTCTTGCAAGTCTTTCCTGAGTCTCACGAAGTGCTTTTTCAGCTGCTTCCTGAATTGCTCTCTCTTCTGCTTCCTTAGCAAGTCTCTCTGCCTCAGCTGCCTTTCTTACTTCTTCCGCTGCAAGCTGTGCCGCTAATCTGTCAGCTTCTTCCTTAGCCTTACGCTTAGCTTCCTCTTCTGCCGCTCTCTGTGCAGCAAGTATTCTTGCTTCCTCCTCAGCCTTGCGCTTAGCTTCTTCCTCTGCTGCTTTCTGTGCAGCTATAAGAGCCTCTTTCTCTTCTATTGCTTTTCTGCGCGCTTCCTCTGCAGCAAGACGTTCTGCCTCTTTTGCTGCTTCCTCAGCTGCTTCTCTCTCTTCTTTCTCACGTGCTTCCTTAAGAGCTTCCTCTACAGCTGCCTTCTGTGCAAGGTCTTCGGTTGCCTGTGCCTCAGCTTCCTGCTGTCTCAAGGCTTCCTGTGCTGCCTTAAGTGCTGCTGCTGCGGCGGCTCTTGAAGCAAGGTCATCTGCGCCACGTACAATATTTTCTTCTGCAGGCTTGCCGGCAGTATTATCAGATTCTTCCGCCGGCACTGCTGCATCCTGAGCCTGCTGTTCCTCTGTGTTACTGCTCTCTTCAGGCAGAACTTCATCAACTACAGCTTCGACAAGCTGCTCTTTTTCTTCCTCTTCAAGAGCATCTTCCATTTCAAGCTCAAGGCTATCATCCTCCGGTTCTTCTTTCTGCTGTGGCTCCTGCTCCGGCTGATTCTCTGCCTGTGGCTCCTGTGTATGTTCAGCTTCAGCTGCTGTATCATCATGCTCTACAAGTTCAATATCATCAGTCTCTTCAAGGCGCTTAGCCTCCTGAATCCTGTTATATGCCTCTTCAAGTGCTGCCTGTGCTTCCTTGGCAGCCTTCGCAGCTTCTTCTGCCTTGGCTGCCTGTGTAGCCGCATGCTGTGCTGCCTTCTCTGCCCCATCCTTAGCTTCCGCCGCCTTATTGCCTGCGTCTGCATCATCACCCCAGATAAGGATATCTTCATCTTCTGATGGCTTAGGTGCTCTCTCCTGCTTCTGTGCAAGTCTCAAAGGTTCCTGACGGTAATAGCGCTCATACTCATCTTCGTCATCGTCCTTCTTCTTGCCAAATGCCGTCATAATAAGAGCTATTATAAACTCAATTACAAATATGACTGCTGCTGCGGCAGCTGTAATATATGCTGTGTATTTAATAAGATCAGGCTTTATTGCCACACCTGTGGATGTTCCTTCCTGAAGGACTGATATCTCTTCAACAGGAATAACCTTCTTGGCATTACTGCATGCGCTCCTGGCAATCGCATCAACATACTGCTTTGCAGTATTCTGGTCAGGATTACGCACAGTAAGCTCAATTACATTACTGTCTGCCGGTGAACTTACAGTAAGATATGAAGCAAGATCTTCGGAATTACCTGCAATACTCTTTGCCTCAGATATAACTATCTCACTCTTAAATATGATAGAAAAGTCTTCCTTAAGTCCGCCGCTTCCTGCACGAAGAGCCTGTTCACTATCCTTGCCCGGTATTACATAAAGCTTGGATGTAGACTCATAAACAGGTGCAATCTTATTATACAATACCCCATATGAAACGCCTCCGGCAATCATAACTGCCAGAATCCATATTAATGCAAATCTTGCAAATTTTCTCATACCCGTCTCCCTTTCTTATATGTATCCTTCCTGCTTAGTAAAGGCTCTCCGGATACTTGCCTTCGTCAATAAGCTTTCTTATGGAAGCTACAACCGTCGGCTTATCTTCCTTGTATGTAACACCAAACCACTTATCGTTAGACTCAAGAACCGTAACGGCAGCTCTTCCATCCTTAATCATTGAATCAACAATTGACGGAAGAAGATACTCACTCTTAATGTCGCCTTCCTTAAGTCCGCCAAGGAACTCTCTGAATCCCGCGTCAAGCACATCAAGAAACTCAGGTGTGAATCCCCACATATTCATTGACACATGGCTCTTAGGATCGATAGGAACAAGCTTACCATCCTTCTCATAAGCCGCACCGTCGGCAGTCTTTACAATTCCTGAAGTCTCATTAACACCGATAAGATGTTCATTATCATCAACAACACATACGCCTCTTGTTACTGCACCATTATCGCTTAATGTATTGCCAAGGATAAATCCTGCCATACACATATCATACTCAACATCTGTCTTATGTCCGTCAGTAAGATATTCATGAATCTTCACAAAGCCTTCCTTGCCATAATAGTCATCTGCATTGATTACCATAAAAGGCTCATTAACCACACCCTTGCATGCAAGAATTGCCTGACCTGTTCCCCAAGGCTTCTTTCTGCCTTCAGGTACACCAAAGCCTTCAGGAAGATTGTCTATCTCCTGAAATACATATTCTACATTAACCTTTGTTGCGATTCTGTTGCCTATTACTTCCTTGAATGTCTCCTCAAGATCCTTACGTATTACAAATACAACCTTATTAAATCCTGCCTCAACCGCATCATGGATTGAATAATCCATAATAATCTCACCATTAGGTCCCATTGGCTCAAGCTGCTTAATTCCGCCGCCAAATCTGCTGCCGATTCCCGCAGCCATAATTACAAGTGTAGTGTCTTTCATCTTTTCATACCGCACCAGCAGCCCCTGCTGCCAGATGCTTCTCCCTTCTGGATTAAAGTATATTATTTTTTATTGTAACACATATAATAAGAAATATCATTAATGTTTTAAAAAATATGCATACATCATATATATTACTGTACCTCAGGATAGTAGTACCAGCATATTCTTGTCACATTGCCTGCCGCATTGGTATAGTACATAAGCTGTGAGTAATCATCACTGTAGCTTGCGAACTCTCCCTTATACGGAGGCTGGAAGCTCAGATATTCAAGTATACTGCCACCACTCTCCATATCACCATTGCCATTATAATTAATCATTCCATATTCTATTGGGTCCTTAACCTTCTGTTCCTCAAGCCTGTCAAGTGTTCTGCTGCCATATAGGAACTTGCCTAGTATAGTTGCATTGTCATCGCTCATCACATTGGCATTAAGGCAGTTGGCATCCCTGTAGAACTTATCTCTTACGTCCTGTGCACTCATCCCCGCATGTGTTCCTCTTGTAAATGTCTTCGCCGGGTCAGTGCTTTCAACTCCGCACAGCTTCATAGAGCCATTCACACTCCAGAATATCAATGTACTCTTCGTACCGTCAGCGCCATTATATGTGAATACTCTCTCAGGTGTCGATTCCGCAGCCGGTGTCTTATCATCGTCAGGAGCCCCAACTGCTGCCATGACTTCTTCCGGCGTCATTCCCATTACAGCCTTGCCAAATACCATATCCTCCGTAGAGAATCTGCTCTGGCTGCTCTCCGGCAGCTGCGCATATGTTGAAGACTCTTCTTCAATATATCCGTCTGTGTCAGCAGCATCCGTGCTGTCTCCCGCTCCGGATGAACATGCTGCAAACGAAACCGCTGCTATGCATATGGCTGTTGCCGCCATATATTTTCTTAATGTCTTAAAATGCATGAATCCCATTTCCTTTCTGTTAGAATGCCACAAGTAAGCTGCCAGTGGTCTTCCATCGTTCTCCGCCTATTATACATCATCCGGCGGATAACGCCAATATATCAAAATGCTCATTCACATTATATTCACAAATAAAAAAGCTGCCGGTTCTGTACTGCACAACATTGTCATCATGCAGCACAGGACACCGGCAGTCCTTTAATTCCAGTTAAAATATAAACCAGCAGTAATTATCATAACTTATCACTGTTCATTACCAGTTCACATATAAGCCTTCCTGCTATTGTCATGTAATTGCGGTCTGATTCAGAACGCTTACTGCTTCTATTGAAGACATCAAACGATATCATGACTCCGCCGTAATTCCCATCATCCAGCCACACCTGAACAAATGCTGTTGTCTCCTGCTTTTCAAGTGCAGAATATACCATCGGATAATGTGTATTAAGATGTCTCGTATTATTCTCCGAATAGACACCGCTCTCGTCAAAGTTAGACTTATAATCTCCATCATACATCGGGAAATTATCTATTGCTCCGATATACTTACCGACCGAATATACACGTTTCCAACCGTTTCCCTTGTATATGGCAATTCCGTCAACATCAAAATACTCCTGTAGCTTGGCAAGTGCCTCGTCAAGAACAGCAAGTCCGTCCGAATGAAGCTTAAGTACAAGTTCTGAAATCATTGAAATCTTCTTCTCGTTGCTCAGCACCGCACTTATGCCAAGCGGTCTGTCACTCTCCTCAGACGCATCAAGCTTGCCGTGCTTACTCTCATCATATATGATATATCTGTTCTTGCCTTTTGCCTTGGCAATGTAGAGCGACTTATCAGCTTTCTTAAAAAGCTCATCATAAGCTGTTCCGTCATCCGGATACTTTGAAATTCCTATCGATGTCGTTACTGCAAAATCCTTAATAACACCGCTGTAAGCCCAGAGAATATGCTTTGTTATAACCTTCAGGATTCTTCTCAACTCTGCCTCATCAAGTATATTCTCAAACAATACAAAGAATTCATCCCCGCCGAATCTTCCGACCTTGCCGCGCTGTCCGACAACACTTCTTATAATCTCTGACACCTTGGACAGTACCTGGTCTCCGAACATATGTCCGTATGTGTCATTGATTCTCTTAAAGTCGTCAACATCCATGATTGCAAGATACATTGCCTTATCACCGCCGGCATTAATTCGTTCTATTGTATATTCACTTATGGCACGCTTATTGAGTAACCCTGTTCCCGAATCTCTTGCTGCTTCAGTAAGATAATACGCTTTATCATCATGTGAACGGCTTGTTGACTTCATCACACCTACAGAAAGGCTCTTCCCATCATCACTGTATATGGTCCCGCCATTAACTTCAAAACCCGACTCAAGCTCAGGAACTCCGAATATACTTCCGTTAAGCTTAAGATTAAATCCATCGACACCATTGCGGATGCACTCTGCAAATGTTTCAAATGCTGCTTTATCCGAATGCTCCGTATCGCCTGACTCTACCCTGCGTTCAACATCTGCAAACTTTTCTCTGAAAAGCATTACATTCTTGGCATTATTATATCTGTATACCATAAGTTCATCATTTTTGTAATCATACTCATAGAATACCTGGTTAGACAATCCTAAGAATCTTCGGTACTTATTCATGTTCTGCATATAATGCCTGAACTTGCCCTGAATAGTCATAATATCATAAAAGCTGATTTCAACCGACTCAGTACCATCAATAATCCTTTTGCCAATCTTCATCGTAATATACAGCCATACATACTTATCATTAGCATTGCGGAATCTTACTATAAGATCCTGTTCCCCCTCGTTAAGCTTCTCATAAGCCGAGAAAAACGAAGGCTGGTCTTCCGGATGTATCAGTTCCGGAAATGCATACCCCGAATTAGCGCCTAGCAGATAATATGCATTCTCATCTCCGTTAGCGACTATATATCCTTTTTTAAGTGAAAGTTCCCCAAAATGTGACTTTCCATCCGAATTATTCCTGTAACCGGTAATGTCCATGTTGTTCACCCCCATAAGTGCAACTTACGTACAACTATCCTTTGCAAATTATTATAGTCCTATAGTACTATATTTGCAAGTACTATCATATTCTATTTTATATTCTATTTTATTCTCTATTTTATTTTTCTACCGCGTTATTAAGCAGAATGTCCGAAACCTTATCTGCCAGCACTGCATATCCTACTTCAAGCTTGACATCATCACTCTTCTGCCCCAGCGAATCAAGCATGCTCTGATATGAATCATAATTATTCTGTGATGCTATAAGCTCTCCATATTCATTAATCTCATCATCTGATACGGTAACACTTTCCTTCTCGCCTATAAGTGTAAGTATCATCTTCTCCTTAAGATAATTGCGTGCGTACTGGTCAGCATATTCATTGAATGCAGCCTCATCCGCGAAGCCGTATACATTCTTAAGATATGACTCAAATGAATCTATCCCGCTGTAATAAGTACCATAATATGAATATTCTGACTTAACATTATCATTGATAGTCTGCTTAAGATCCGCAATCTCATCCTCAGGATATCCGCTCACAGTTGTTGTCTCGTTAATCTTATCCCAGACTGCACTGTACTTATTACTGTCAAAGCTCTGCTGTGCGCTGTCCTTAAGTGTCTGCTCAACATACTTCGTGAATTCATCCGTTGTCTGTGCCTGAGTGTCATATGAACCTGTTGCTACTATCGTCTTAACAAAATCATCATTATACTCAGGGAGAGTTGTTGTCACTATTGCATTGACCTTAACATTGAAATTAACATCCTTGCCTGCAAGGTCTGAATTGCTGTATGAATCATCAAAGTGACAAGGTATGTCATATTCCCTGCCAACCTCAAGTCCTGCAAGTCCCTTATCAAGATCCTCGATAAATCTTCCTGAACCGATTGTATATTCTACATCAGTAGCTGTTCCTCCGGAGAATGCCACTCCATTGAGCGTTCCACTGTAATCAAGCTTAATCTTGTCTCCGAGCTTCGTTGTTCCTGTTGTAACCTCGGTATTCTCACCCTTACTGCTTCTTATATTGTCAATATAAGCCGTAACCTGATCCTGTGTAACATCCAGGGCTGACCTGTCTACCTCTACCTCAACTCCCTTATACTCTCCGAGATTAACATACTGCTTATATGTCTCAAAATCCTTCTGAAGCTGTTCTGAATAATTCACACCGGATGTGTTTCCCTTAGTGCCTGCCTCACCTCCGTTATCTCCCGGCTTGCCACACGCAGTAAATGTCAGCGCCATGGTAAGCATAAGTGCTGCTGCCAAATAACTTTTCCTCATTACAAAATCCTCCTAAAATACAATACCGCATAACTGCCGTATCTTATTATTTATACCATGTTTTCATATAAATTAAAAGTAATTTAAGCAAATTCACATTCATTTCACATTGTACTCATAACCTTAACATGCTAAAATCATTTATTATTGAAAATATGTATCGAAAGGCTTGCCTCACATGAAAAAGATATTATACAGGTTATACAGAATAATATGCCTATGCATGCTTGCATCAGTACTAACAGCTGCACTATCAGCTGCGGCCGGATGCTCCTCTCCGGCAGGACATTCCTTTGCACTCCCGGAGCCTTTAAGCGTGTCCGGTTTCAAGCTGAATACCTATGTTGAAATCAAAGGCTACGATACCACATCCAACAGGAAGCTTCTCACTGAAGCACTTAATCTGTGCGACAGATACGAGATGATATTTTCGCGCACTCTTACCGACAGTGAACTGTCAAGGCTTAACCGTCACGAGATTACGACTGTAAGTGCACCATTGGGGGAACTCATATCTTACGGCATAGAATACGGTCAATTATCCGGCGGCAGTTTTGATATCAGCATCGGTTCCGTGTCATCGCTCTGGGATTTCACTTCCGGCAATCCTTCTGTCCCTGACACCTCTGACATTGCCGGTGCCCTTGAATATGTAGGATATGACCGGATAACACTTGCAAAAAATGAAGATGGGACTTATAATGTATCAATTCCCGACAAAATGATGCTGGACCTTGGTGCAATCGCCAAAGGCTATATTGCCGACCGCATTAAAGATTATCTCACGGATAACGGCGTCAAAAGCGCACTTATTAATCTTGGCGGTAATGTCTTATGCATCGGTAACCGGCCTGACAACAGTGCGTTCAATGTCAGAGTCCGCAGGCCTTTTGCAGAATCTTCCGCATATATCTGTTCAGTAAATGCTTCAGATATGTCAGTGGTATCATCAGGTACATATGAAAGATGCTTTACATATGGCGGGAATTTTTACCATCATATACTTAACCCTGCTGACGGATATCCGTACAACAACGGCCTTACACAGGTAACAATATTTTCAAAGACTTCTGTTACAGGTGACTGCATGAGCACGGCCTGTTTTACCCTCGGTCTTGATAAGGGGCTTAGTCTTGTTGAGAATACAGACGGGGTTGAGGCCGTCTTCGTCACGGAGGACGGTTCACTGCATTATAGCAGTGGAGCGAAGCAATATTTACAGGAGTATTAACAGTAATGGAACCATTAGTAAGCATAATAATTCCGGTATACAATGCACAGAAGACTATTGAGCGTTGTCTGTGCAGCATACGGAATCAGACTTTTGACAACTTTGAAGTTCTTATGGTCAATGACGGAAGTCATGACCACTCCATGCGCATTCTTGAAAAATTTGCCAGCCTGGATCCGCGTTTTATTATAATTGACAAGAGTAACAGCGGCGTTTCTGACAGCCGCAACATTGCCATGGACTGCGCATGCGGAAAGTATTTTCAATTTGTTGATGCTGATGACTGGATTCCGTCTGATGCTGTTGAATCCCTGGTCAACGCTGCCGAAAAAAACAACTCAGACATGGTAATATGTGATTACCGCCGCGTAATAGGCCACATGTTCACGACAAAGGGACACATTGATGTATCAGGCACGATAAGCAAACGTACCTATGCCGAGTACATGATGAAAGCCCCGGCTAATTACTACTATGGCGTTATGTGGAATAAGTTCTACCGTGCTGATCTTATACGTGCACACCGCATAAAGTGCCCGCTTGAGCTTCAGTGGTGCGAAGACTTCCAGTTTAATCTTGAATTTCTTCAATACGCGGATTCCATATATGTGCTTACAAAGCCGCTTTATTATTATGTCAAGACCAAAGGCAGCCTTGTTGACAGCAATATTGACTTGCGCAAGACCGTCCGCACCAAGCGCCTTCTGTTTGACTACTACAGGGGATTATATGAATCACTTGATATGTACGAGCAGAACCGTCTCAGACTACAGACATTTTTTATAGATTTTGCAAGGGACCGTGTAAAATCCGACAAATATGATGAATATACGGAATCAGAACAATTATAGGCGGCATGGGATTATCCCGGTGCCGCACAAAAAAGAGACTGCCGTACCGGAATTAAAAGTTAATTCACGGTACGGCAGTCTCTTTTCTATAATCAATACACAATCTTTAGCCGGAGTATACTAATTACTCAGCGTCTGAGTCTGATGCCGTCGTATTCTTGTTGAAGAAATCATCAAACTTCTTCATTACCGCATCATATGTCCTGGATGAAATATCAGGAAGATCTTTGCCCCAGCTCTTAGTAGCTTCCTTGAAGCCCTTCTCAACTGCCTCTTTCATCTTCTGCATCTTCTCTTCATCGCCGCCTGACAGTGCCATTGCAAAGTCATATATTCTGTCTGATGTCTGGCTTACACCCCAGTATCCGTTATCTGAAATGTCTTCTTTTGCCTGTGCTATTGTATCAGCATCTGCCGTGAACTCGCCGTTAGCAAGCTTCTTCCACATATCATCAACAGAATTAATCTTCAGTCCCTGATCCTTGAATATCTTCTCAACAAGTGACTGCATCTGGCTGATTCTGCTGTTGGTATCTGCCTTCATCTTTGCAATAAGTGCTGAATTGGCTGTCTTTGATGTTGTCTTATCAGTCTTGGATGCCTCATATACTGCTGATGCTTCCGCCTGCCTGCTTGCAGATACATCCGAACTCTTGCCTGATGTTCTTGTAACACCGCTCTCATATGATGAATATGACGATCCTGACTGAACTGCTCCTATACTCATATAATTCCTCCATTCCGCCGCATCCTGCAGCAACATACTTACTTAAGGAAGTGTAACTGCCACCCTCCGTGGTAACACAAATAAAAGCATTATTCTGCTTTATTGTTATTATCGGCACACATTCCCCAAAACTTAATACCCGGCACTTTTTTCTTGTAAATATTTCATCATGCTGTTAAAATAGTTCTATAAATAATTTATTGAAAGGGGAACTACATTTTGACAGACAATAATGTTAATAATGAACCTGATTTGAAGGATGACAGCCTTGATGTTATCGAACCGCTCGAGATAGAAGAGACTGCAGATGAAGAGATTGAAATCGTTGATGTAGGCGACGTACCTCCTAAGGAGGTAGACCTCAATCTTGGAGATGAACCTTTTGAGATTGGCATGGATACCGTTGAGAAGATGGATGCCACATCCCAGCCGGCACCTGAAGAGATTGAAGACGCCGGTACTGATGCTCCTAAGAAGGATGTAATGCTTAAGGATTTCGATTCTATTTACGAATCATTCATGGGAGATGCCAACAAGAAGCTTATACTTATAGCTGCACTTGTTGCGATAATCGGAAGCTTCTTCGTGTTCTGCAAGATCAGCGTCAGCAATGATATGCCTGCGCAGGCAATCGCCGTATTCTTCAACGGACTGAGCGAGAGCTTAATCAGCAGAATCTTAAGCAAGATCTGCATTCTTGCAATCATTGCAGTTGTAGTGCTCGTCATGATCGATCTTAAGACTATTGCATCTAAGGTCATGCTTGCATCACTTCTTCTGTATGTAATACAGTGTACACTCTTTATCTTCCTTAGTGCCGCATCATACGCAATACCGGTGACATCATTAAGGCCCGGTCTCGGATTCATAATAACAACACTCGGCATTCTTGTAATGGCTTTCGGTGTACATAAGAACAAGGTAACCGTACGCCTCTATAAGTAATCAGCCTGTATAGAATTACATTACACAGCCGGAGGGATGACATATTGCAGGCAGCGCAGACGCGCCGCACATCAATATGTCATCCCTCCGGCATCATTATCTTATTATCTGATTATAATTGATCATTTTATCTGAATTTCAGTTCTGCAGGATTCCTTTCTTCATCAGTATGAGCCTGTCACCTGCATTTACCTCTTCCCCTTTTAACGTATTACATGTCTTTATATCATCAGCTGTCGTGTGATGCGATTTTGCGATTGACCAGAGTGTATCCCCCGGTTTTACGATATATCCGGTAATAAGCGGCAGTGACATATATTCAGCCTTGTCAGCCTCCTGTATTCTTATGTCATCTATAATATCACGCTTTGTACTTCCGAATACAATTACGTCAAGAGCTGCTGATGCCTTCACTTCAATTCCGTCCGAAGCTTTCACTGCATTTATCTTTTCAAGGTCAGCATTCATCATAAGCGATATAACCTCTTCCGCCTTCTTACCTCCCATTTTGCAAAAATCTTCCATTCCCCGTACCTCTATCTTCTGACCGAACGGAATCTCGCCTTTTACACAATAGAGCATTCCGCTCTTATCAGTACAGAGTGCATTTACATCAACTGTTCCATTGACCTCTACATTACTCTTCTCATAGGATATATCCTGCACCTTCACCTGCCCGCGGCAGCTGCATATATCTCCTATTGCTCCTGTATCTGTCTTAAGCATTCCTGCGGCACGGCATCTTGTATTATTATGTGTCATAAGCTTAAGAAGCTTTGCCTGCGACGTTACGGCTATTGCCTCACCTGCCGGAATATAGCAGTCCGTGACAATTTCATGATTTTTTTCCTCATATGCATGTATTCCAAGCTCACATACAGCTTCAGCTTCAAGCACTCTGTCCTCACCGTCAGCATCAGGTCTTATCTGGACATTTCCGCTCTGCTGTCTGCATGATACAAAGCATACCGCATCTGCAGATGCTCCGCTGACATCAACCGCCTGTGTGACATTTTCCTGAGATTCATGCCACATCATAATTCCATCATTACTCCTATATATGGCAAATATATTTACCAGAACTTCCGCATTAATTCCGGAATCCGTCATATGAAATGCAACAGGGCACACATCAACCTCATCCCATACAATCTCTGCTATATCAGGACTTGCTTTCGGTATATCAATATTGCATCTTATTCTGAGACTGTCTGTTGAATTGACCGTAAGCTGCGCATATCCTATGTTCTCTTTCTTTACCTGCAGACCGGAATCCTCAGCTGCACACTCATACGGAAGTTCAACATCCTCATATTTTTCACTGTAGAGCTTAACTGTTATTACCGCCCTCACATTAATCTTTCTTGAATTAACCACACGCACTATCAGGTCTTCAAGCCTTGTATCACACTGCACTTTTTCATCTGCTGATTCAACCTCGGCATTAATGCTCTCCATAAATTCCATGCTGCCTGTCATACATGCTGCTTCGTCACCGAGATACAGCACTGCTGCCGTAAGCACTCCGGACACCTGCGCTTTGCCGTCATTTATCCGTACACTGTCAACCTGCACTGTTCCTCTTTTATTAATGATTCGCTCTATATCCGGTTTTGAATCAGGCACATTAAAATCCTGATCAAAGCTTATCTGTGTCTCTACGATATTTTTTACAACGCTGTTATGTACGATATATTTTTCAAGTTCCATTGTCCCTCCCTACTGCTGACGTGCAGCTATTCAAATATTACCGGCTCACTCCGGTTCTCGATCTTAACCACAATGTACGGATATGTCTTTGCTTTGCTTATGTTCTCCTTTTTCTGCGGTCCTATAAGACTCGTCTTGATATATATTGCATTCTCACCAAGATAAATGCTGTCGAGCCTTATACTGTAACCTCCTGTCTGCTGTTCACCATATCCTGCAACTATGTACATATACTCATTGGTTGCATATGTAAGATGCATCTGTTCATTCTTTCTGGCGTCTATCATCTCAGCGAGCTCCTTTGGAACATCCTCATCCTCCACGACAGTATAGTCAAGATCCTGCACCTTATCGGGTGATGACCTGATAATCCCACAGCCGGCCTGCATCATAAGCGCTGCGGCTGTCAGCATGAAACACAGTCTCTTAAAAAATTTGAATCTGCCCTCTGTTCTACACAAAAAAATCACCTGCAAAAGACATTCTTAAAACATCTTATTACAGGTGATATGTATTTAGTACATATTTGTGGTTATTTTTCGGAATAGCCGTTAGGATTATTCTTCTGCCATCTCCATGAATCCTCACACATCCTGCGAAGATCGCGCTCTGCCTTCCATCCGAGTTCTCTTTCGGCCTTAGAAGGGTCTGAGTAACACATCGGAACATCTCCTGCACGTCTTGGCTTAAAGTCAAACGGAATCTCAATTCCCGAAGCTTCCTCAAAATTATGGATAACATCAAGAACACTGTATCCGATTCCTGTACCAAGGTTATATATTGCAAGCCCCGGCTTCCCGTTAAGCTTTTCAACAGCCTTGATATGTCCGAGTGCAAGGTCAACTACATGTATGTAATCCCTTATACATGTTCCGTCAGGAGTATCGTAGTCATTGCCGAATACACCGAGTCTTGCAAGCTTGCCAACTGCAACCTGTGTAATATAAGGCATAAGATTGTTAGGAATACCATTAGGATTCTCTCCGATTGTTCCGCTCTCATGCGCACCGATTGGGTTAAAATAGCGGAGAAGAATCACATTCCACTCAGGGTCAGCGAACTGTATGTCCGTAAGAATCTGCTCAAGCATTCCCTTAGTACGTCCGTAAGGATTAGTAATCTCACCCTTAGGACACTCCTCCGTAATAGGAACGAATTCGGGATTGCCATACACCGTTGCCGATGATGAAAATACAATATTCTTACAGCCATGCTTTCTCATCACATCAAAGAGCACCAGTGAGCCCGATATATTATTGGCATAATATTCAAGCGGCTTCCGAACAGATTCACCTACTGCCTTAAGTCCTGCAAAATGTATGCATGAGTCGATATTCTCATTATCAAACACTCTGTTAAGGGCCTCACGGTCATTGATATCACACTCATAAAAAGGAACTTTCTTTCCTGTTATCTTCTCAACCCTGCTTAATGCCTCACGGCTTGAATTACAAAGGTTATCAACAACAACCACATCATAGCCGGCATTCTGAAGCTCTACTACCGTATGACTTCCGATATAGCCTGCTCCTCCAGTTACTAAAATCGCCATAATTCCTCCATTCCATATACGTCCTACATCCAGAACGCAACAATATGCATTACCCTGTAATACAGCTCAGGATTGCTCTCAACAATACTCTCCGTATCGCTCATGAAAATACGCATAAAATTATAAAACATACCTTCGGCAAATGCAACCATCATAAAACATTTGTACAGCTTTAATGACAGTTCACTTCCATTCTCACTGATGTATTCATACAATGCAAATATGCCTATCGAAGCAGCTACAAAGAATATCCAGCAGAAATCCATCACATATCTTGCAAGCACACCTGCCATCTGTGTATCGGCAACCATAATAACAAGACCCGCAATCATCATTGCACGCATCATTGCCAGTGCCTTCTTATTCTTCCATATGCCGGCCTTTCCAAGAAATGCTGCCGCTACCGGCCACAGCCACATATTGCATGCAAGAATTCCTCCATACATTGTCTCGGATATTGTTGTACCCATATAGGTTGTGTTCACTCCAATGCTCTGAATGAACGGAAATACCGCCATCGTCTGCGGCGTCTCAAACAGAAATGAGAATATTCCAAGGAAAGTTCTTCCGGCAACAAAGCCTCTCTGTGTCATATCATTAGTTGTGAGGTTATAATTGGCACCGTAATCTATCGGCGAACCAAATCTTATATAATTGTAATACATTACCAGTATTGCTATAACAACATACGGGATTACAAATGCGGCAGTGTTGCCGTATTTCTTGCCGAGAAGCAGTATCTTCTTCTTAAATACCGGATCAAAGAACAGTGCAATTGCCGTAAATGATACGACAAGCTGCTGCGGTCTGCTTGCCGACACAAGTGCCATACACAGTGAACCTGCTGCAAGCAGCGGCCTTGACAATGTTCCATCCTCTTTAATACTCCGTATCCAGAAGCCAAGTCCCCACAATGACAGCACAACCGCCGTTATGATTGGAAGTGAATAGAAGTCAGGACGCATCATAATTGCAAGTGCCCCACAGCCCGTACACATCATAACACACGCAAGCATGTATATAATAAACGGTGTTTTCTTAAACCATCGTTCCACTACGCTTCCAAGCAGATAAAATGTTCCCGCAATAAGCAGCACTCCCATTATATATATTCCTATATATGTCTGGAAATCCTCTCCTGTTGCCAGATAATACGGCAGATAGAATATAAGCTCCGGCAGTACTCCGAAATACACATAATATCTGCCGTTATAATAAGATCTGTCCCATCTGTAATCCACATTAAGTCTGGTTCTAAGATCCGTATCATACGGATTATCCATCGCCTTAAGCTTGGCAGACGGCTCATCTTCGAGGCTTACGCTTCCATGTGCAAATGCTCTTGCAAGATCCTGGTACTGATAGTGCTGATCCCATCTCGGAACAACAAAATACGGATTGGAATTAACCACCTTGAAGAATATCAGGACAAGTCCTATTCCAACAATAAACTTAACGGCTTTTTGTTTTACATTTTTCCTGTCATAGATAAATGCATATGCACCGGAATGCGGTCTCAAAAGATACAGGACTGATAAAACCAGCCACACAACCGCAATCCTTCCAAATGAAATAAAGAACGGAACATGTGCATTATATGCAATGTCATATATGTGCATGACAGTTCCTATCTGCTCATCAAACTGAATCTTTATGTTATTGGTGTTACCGCTGAGATGCAGTGTTATATACTGGCTCTGCTTAACCTTATGGACAACGTCCCTGCTGCCAAGCTTCTGATACTGTGCATTAGCCGCATCATCGGCATACACTGATATCTGCGTTGTGTCGAACTTACCATTATAGATACTTGTCGAATCATAACCGGAAGCATTAAAAATCTGTACATCAATATACAGATTCTTAACATTGGTGTTAATATCTTTTATCTCTATATATCCGCCGGTACGGACCATCTTCAGGTTACCGTCATTCTGTTTGTTAAGCCCACCGCCGACAGTATAACTGCCAACCTGCGTCTGGTTATACCCCAGCGAAAATATTGCTTTATAATTGAACAGCAATAGCTCTGCTGCAAGTGCAATCAGAAGAATTACTATAAATGGCCTTGCTTTTTTAAATCTGAACATTAGTATATGACTCCTTACTTTACTGCGTATTTGGTCTTGAAGAATCTCCTGAAGCATCCCTGTCTCCAAGTCCCGATATATCTGCATCATTATCGCCCATCGGCAATGTGGCTGCATTATGTTCGAGCCCTGATACCGATCCCTGTACCGGCACGGCCGGTCCTGTCACTGCTATGTCAGCCGGTGCCGTATATGAAGGCAGTGACGGAATCCGGACATTAGTTATGGTCTCCGGTTCACTATGTATGGTCGCCGCCTTTGAAGACGCCTGCTGCGTTGCAGATTCCGCCTGCTTCACCGTATACTGTGCAAACGGAAGCTGAGGCAGCCCGGCATGTATTTTCTCCATGTAATCATGCCATATCGTCTTGTTGTCATTTATACTCCTGGTTATCGTCTTAGGCATATCGTAACCGACCCACACACTTGTCGTATAATATCTGCTATATCCGACAAACCACGAATCTTTATTATCGTTGGTAGTTCCTGTCTTACCTGCAACAATTGCATTATCAATTGCCGCTGCCGCACCTGTACCTTCTGATACAACAGTCTGAAGCATATCAGTCATCATACGGCATGCATCCTTCTCATATACTTTTGTGCCACGATCAGACGTATTTACAATCTCCCTGCCATCTATCGTTGTAATCTGTGTTATGCATGTAGGTGTCCTGTATATTCCGTCATTTTCGATAGCCGCATATCCGCCTGCCATCTCTTCTGTTGTAACACCATATGTAAATCCGCCAAGTGCACCGGCTACTCTGTCTTTATCAACAAACACCTTCCTGAAACCTGATTTTATAAGAAATGCTGTTCCCGCCTTAGGCGTTATCTTCTCATATATGCTCCACGCCACCGTATTCTTCGACACTCTCACAGCCTCACGAAGCGTCATATCACCGGAATAATTACGGTCTGCGTTAGCCGGGCCTCCTTCTATCGCCTCATCCGTGACAATTGAATCAGGCGTTGCCCCAAGCTGCAGGTATGGTGTGTATACATTAAGCGGCTTTATTGTTGAACCGGGCTGTCTGTAACTTTGATATGCCCTGTTAAGTGTGTATCCGTCATAGTCCTGCGTACGCCCGCCGACGATTGCTACGACATTGCCTGTCGAATTATCGATGCATGTGGCAGCCCCCTGAAGTGCATACACACCTTCGTCATTTACCTCTGTCTCATCTGCAAGCGCATTATCAACAGCTTCCTGAAGTGCTTTCTGCTTGTCAGTATCTATAGACGTATATATTGTATACCCACCGCCGAACAGCTTCTGCTGGCATGTACTGTAGAACTGGTCATATTTGTCACAGTATGCGTTATAGGCGCTCTCATTCTCAAAATTATTCTGAAAGCTGAAACCATACGCTTTCATCAGACTTTCTGTAGCACACCTTTTGACATAAGTATCAACATAGTTGTTATGATGGTTCTGCTGCTCATTGAGAACTATCTCCTCACCAAGTGCCGTGTGATAACTGACAGTATTCAGCTTTCCGTCCTCATACATCTGCAGCAGCACAAGATTTCTACGCTCAAGCGTACTGTTAATGTTCTTAACCGGATCATATCTGCCCGGACTGTTAGGTATTGCTGCCAGGAATACCATCTCCGACGTTGTAAGTTCTGATACGCCCTTACTGAAATAACCTCTCGCCGCTGCCTCTATTCCATAGTATCCATTGGCAAAATATATATTATTTATATAGAATTCAAGGATCTGCTGCTTGGAATACTTCTTCTCAAGCTCCCTTGCAAGAAACATCTCCGTAATCTTACGGTCCCATGTTACTTCCTGTTTAAGATATACATTACGCGCAAGCTGCTGCGTTATCGTACTTGCTCCCTGCTCTATCTCGTCACTCTTCTGGTTGGCTATTATTGCACGCAATATACTGAAGTAATCTATTCCCTTATGGGAGTAGAACTTCTTATCCTCCGTAACGACAAATGCATCCTTAATAACCTGCGGTATCTCCGAATATGTAACATAATACATATCCTTCGACGCGCGCATTGTAAGAAGCACGCTGCCCTTAGAATCGTAGGCGACCGTAGTCTGCGTCGACTTGAAGTCATCGGCCTTGCTCTTTGCCGCTATAGCCACCGCTTCATTGCGAAGTTTCAATACTTTCATGACTGTCGGCAGTGATATCACCGCTGCAATACATATAATTATTCCTAATACTGCAAGAATAATCCTGCGTATCCTTCTTTTCTTTCTTCTTGTTAACGCCATATAAAACCTCATACTGCTATCTGATGTAGCTTACAAATATATTGCCCCACTGTTCAAATAACTTTGAAGCTTCTCCTATAGTCTGTGTAACTTCCTGTCCTGAAGCGACATCATAGAATGTCACATTCTTTGAATCATATGCCTTTATCACAACATATGAATCTGCGCCATATCTGCCGACAACAGACCGTGATGTCCCGACTATCGAAAGGACGTTGTCAAGGCTTGCGCCCTGCAGGTTAAGTGCAGTAACTCCTGTGGCATTAATTATCTCAAGTGCATTTTTGCCACTGTCAAAGCCCGCCTGTGCATCAGACGACAGACCTGCCATAGACAGCATTATATCAATTCCCCCGGCAAATGTCTGTGAACTTTGTTTGTAGAAAGCATTTATTCCTCCGAGGCTCATGCCCGACGGCTTATATCTTCTCCATACTTCACGCCCCTGTATATCAAGAACATTGCCATACGTTGAGTCTGCTGCTGCAATTGCCTTTTCAAGGGTTACAAAGCTTCCCTGGAACCTTCCGTACCCATACACATAATATCTGCTGTCATTGGCCAACTTCGTGTCAACTCTTATAATCTCTCCCGATGAAAACTGCACCGAAGAAGAAGTCTTCATTGATGCCATGGCCGCAGATTTTACTTTATTGACAAGGTCAATGTAAAGCTCTTTCTTTCTGCTCTGTGTTGCTACGACCTCAACGTACGCTCCTGCATCCTGGACATTCTCCTCGCGGTTGAGAAGCTGGTCGACACTCGTTGTCTCGTAGTCACCGTCTCCGTTCTTAACCACACGTGTAAGGTTAAGCCTCATTCCCTGAACAGTCGCAGTGCTCACATATATACCGTCATTCTGATATTCCTTAATCAGATTGTTGCCGCTGTCCATAATTGCAATCCTGTACATTGGGAACATAACGCCACCGTTAGAATACCTGACAATGTCATCCGCATGTGCTTCACCATATACAAAATCATTCCTGATATATCCGATTACCCTTAGCCTGTCGCCCTGCCGGGCTTTTATCTGGTAATCAGTGCCTGATGCCATGTCGAATATCCTTATCGTATCTGTATTGTAAATCTGTCCGTTAAGGCTGTAGGCAATTGCGGTACCATTCTCCGAGACTGCATATGTCTCATCGGTAAGCCCGCTTATCTCCGTCATCTTCTCCTTGCTGGTAAGGTCTATTGAATAAAGTGAATCATCCAGCAATATATAGAATGCCCCATTAGCACCTATGTATGCAACTTCACCCACATTCTCCGACAATACATCATAAGGCACGTCAACCGGTATATATATAAGCTCGCTGACATCATTTTTCTTAGCGTCGTAGCGGCACAGTGACACCCCTACTTCACCTTCGTGCTCACCTCTGTTCATATATCCGTATACGATGAAATGTATATTACCATCATCATCTGCTTCCATTACCTTGATATTATGGTCAGGATACCTCTCTCTTACGCCATCCGATGACTCATCATCAAACGAGAATATCCTTGTAAATGTACTGCTACCATTGTCAAAGCTCCACAGATCCGACTGCCTTACAAAGCATGTAAATCTGGAGTTTGAAGAATTGACAACTCTCTCCGACTGAGTACTTGATATACCGAGGTTGATTCTTGAACTGCCCATCAGGTCATTCCTGCTGTCGAATATCTGATTAGCCTCCCTCTCATAATTGAGAAGATACATCTTATCGCCGGACTGGCGGATTCTGTAATACTCATCTACATTATAGCTGTCATAATTTCCCTGCTCCGACTGTGCTGCCATAGTATAGCGGAGACTTACAGACGCAAGCTCTGCGGTCATGCTTTTTATCGAAGGAATTATATTCCCCTCAACAACAGGATTGAGATCTCCCCATCCAATCTGCGCTTTGCTTGAATTGATATTGACCTTTCCGTAATTGGTATTGTCTCCCGTTGACTTTGTCTCTATATACTGGCTTATCTTATCGAGCTCATTCTGATTAAATGTCCATGAATTAAAATTAAGTATAAAATCAAGTTTTTCCTGCATCTTAATATCCTGGCTGCAGAATATCTTCGTGTAGTAGCTTATCTCATTATGCTTATCCGTCTTAATTATCACCTGCATGAGGTATTCGGTATCATTATCAATAAGATTCTTTACTTTGAACACAGCATCAAGATAATCTCCGTCGCTTGTATAATCAGTAACCCGGGTATCTTCTATAAGTGACATATCGCCAAGTTTTCTTATCTTATATGACAGACTCTCAATGTTCTCACCATAAGTATTAACTATCACATTAAGGTGCCTGTTATCCTGCAAGGGTGTTATTGTATCATTCATGAGATGTATGTCAACATCTGATGTATATCCATGAAGTTCATTATATAATGTCCCTGACGATGTCTTCATCATTATAACCGGCAGCGTTGCCGACTTCATCGTAGTCGTTACAGGCGATGCCGCCTCACTGTCCAGCATCACAAAACTTATTATCATTACTGCCACAAAAAGAATGGCTAGTGCCTTATATTTTAAATCGGTAAATATGCGTTCCATTTATCCAAATCTCCATCACTGCGTTGTTTTGCTTACGCACGGATCTGTTTATCAATTACAGACCTGATATCACTATTCTATTGTAATATCATCGGATAAAAACTACAACCTATTTTTCATTCTTACGTCCATAGTAACTGAGTGACATCTCCGGCTCTATTCCGTATTTTGCAAATATATCATCCACAATATCTGCATATCCGGGTGCTGCCTGTGCACAATCATACAAATCCACTATCACTGTAAAATACTGTTCTGCCTTTATCGACTGATCAGCCGCCTTACTCTCTATCGTCTGTATGATGCATTCCACACTGCCGTTAGTTCCCTCCTGATAAAGAGTTGTAGTCTGTTCATCCTGTCCTCTTTTTGTCTCTATTGTGTATCTGACCGCTCCGATTTTATCTGCCATATCCTCAAGTATAATTGCTTTGGCATTATCATTAAGATATACCGTACCATATTTTCCCTGCGCTATAATTCTTGCATTACCATACTGCTCTGCATTGGATGTAAATGCCTCAACAACATTATCACTTCCCGTATACCACATTAACGCATTGATTATCCATAAAAGTACCGCAGCTGCAATAGCTGCTCTGCCGAATATATATCTTCCTTTCATAAAAAAACTCCTTTTGATTGGTTTTTATGATTATAACCAATCAAAAGGAGTTTATTCACTATCAGTCAGCTGTTTATCAGTCGACTGCTCCAAGCCTTGCAAGTGAACGCTTCAGTGCAAGCTCAGCTCTCATAACATTAATGTTATCATCATGGCTTGCAAGCCGTCTCTCGGCACGGATACGCGCTTCGTTAGCACGATTAACATCTATCTCTTCCGGCCATTCGACCACTTCTGCCAGCACTGTAACTCTGTCACCAAGTATCTCTACAAAGCCTGAGTGAAGTGCTGCCTTCTTTATCTCACCATTGACATGTATCTTTATCGTATCAGGCATGAGAACTGCCGTAAGCGGCATATGCTCCGCATATATACCCATCTCTCCCTCGCTTGTTGCAAGTTCAAGCATGGTAATGTCGCCCTCATAGAACACTCTGTCCGGTGAGATTATCTTCAATCTGAATGTCTTCTCATCTGCCATAGGACTAACCTCTATAACTAGCTGCTACATCGTCAATTGTGCCCTTGTTAAGGAAATAACTCTCAGGTATGTCATCATACTTACCTTCGATAATCTCCTTAAATCCACGGATTGTCTCGCTGATAGGTACATACTTGCCTTCAAGTCCCGTGAACTGTCCTGCTACGAAGAATGGCTGTGAAAGGAATCTCTGAATCTTTCTTGCTCTTGCTACAGTAAGCTTATCATCTTCTGAAAGCTCATCCATACCAAGGATTGCAATGATATCCTGAAGCTCCTTGTACTTCTGGAGAATCTCCTGTACCTGACGTGCAACCTTGTAATGCTCCTCACCCACTACCTTAGGATCAAGCATTCTTGATGTAGACTCAAGTGGGTCTACTGCCGGATATATACCAAGCTCAACAATTGAACGTGAAAGAACAGTTGTTGCATCAAGATGTGCGAATGTTGTTGCAGGTGCCGGGTCAGTAAGGTCATCAGCAGGCACATATACTGCCTGGACAGAAGTTATTGAACCATTCTTTGTAGATGTGATTCGCTCCTGAAGTGCACCCATCTCTGTCTGAAGTGTAGGCTGGTAACCAACGGCTGAAGGCATACGTCCGAGAAGCGCTGAAACCTCTGAACCGGCCTGAGTAAATCTGAAGATATTATCGATGAAAAGAAGCACATCCTTTCCACCCTGATCTCTGAAATACTCTGCCATTGTAAGTCCTGTAAGGCCTACTCTCATTCTTGCTCCAGGTGGTTCGTTCATCTGACCGAACACCATGGTAGTCTTGCTGAGAACTCCTGATTCCTTCATCTCACCGTAGAGATCGTTACCCTCTCTTGTTCTCTCACCAACACCTGTGAATACTGAGTATCCGCCGTGCTCTGTTGCTATATTTCTGATAAGCTCCTGTATAAGTACCGTCTTACCAACTCCGGCACCTCCGAACAGACCAATCTTACCACCCTTCTGGTAAGGGCAGAGAAGATCGATTACCTTAATACCTGTCTCAAGAACCTCAGCCTGTGTTGACTGTTCTTCAAAAGAAGGTGCCTGTCTGTGAATAGGCAGGTAAGTATCTGTCTGTGGTTCCGGCTTATTATCAATAGGCTCACCCAGAACGTTGAACATTCTTCCAAGGGTATTCTCGCCTACAGGAACAGTTATTGGTCTGCCTGTTGATTCTGCTTCCATACCTCTGACAAGTCCGTCAGTAGGTCCCATGGCAATACATCTTACAGTGTCGTCTCCAAGCTGCTGTGATACTTCGACAACAAGCTTTTCGCCGTTCTTTCTTGTGATGTTTATGGCTGAGTTAATAGGAGGCAGATTACCATCAGTAAATCTGATGTCGATAACCGCACCAATGATCTGAGTAATCTTACCCATACTGTTTGCTGCCATTTTCCCACTCCTTTATTATAATTATTGTTTAAGAAATTGCATTTGCTCCCGCAATAATCTCCGTAAGCTCCTGCGTAATAGCTGCCTGACGTGCTCTGTTGAACTTAAGCTCAAGATCTGATATCATCTCCTCAGCGTTACTCGTTGCACTGTCCATCGCCTGCATTCTTGCACCGTTCTCACTTGCGACAGCTTCCTTAATTGCTCCGTATATAAGACTTGTAACGTACTTAGGAATTATGAGATCAAGGGCTCTGTCCTCTTCAATCTCATAATTCATAGGAATAACATTGCCAGCCTTATCGCCATCCTGCTGCATCATGTCTGCCGACACAGGAAGGAGCTTAAGAAGCTTAGGCTCGTGAACGACCGTATTCTTGAATCCGGTATATGCTATATATATCTCGCCGATATTTCCCGCTTCAAAATCCTGAAGCATTCTCTTGCAGATATTCATTGCATCATTATAAAGCGGTGCATTGATAACATCCGAATAATCCTCGTCTGCCATCGCATATCCCTTGCGCTCAAGTATTTCTCTAGCCTTGCGTCCCATGCTGTATATAAGGACATCATCCTTGTCAAATCCGCCTTCAGTAACAAGCTTTGCCACGTTGGCATTATAACCTCCGGCAAGTCCTCTGTTAGAGGATATTACAAGGATTCCCTTCTTTGCAGACGGTGACGGCTGAAGATATCTGTGAATGATGTTAGTTGAACGTGCAAGCATTCCGCATACAGTCTCATACATCATGTCACTGAAAGGTCTTGAGTTTTCTGCTGAAGTCTTCGCTTTTTGAAGCTTAACAGTAGAAACAAGTTTCATAGCCTTTGTTATCTGGCTTGTGCTCTGAATACTCTCTCTACGCCTCTTTATATCTCTCATGGAAGCCATAGCTTATCACCTCCATGCTTTCTTGAACTCTTCGATTGCCTTAACCAGAACTTCCTCTGTACTGTCAGAGATTACCTTTTCCTTCCTGATATTCTCAGGAATCTCAGGATACTTTGTATTAATGAATTCAAACAGGCCATCCTGGAACTCACCTATTCTGTCAACATCTACATCAAGAACATACTTCTTTGTAACTGCGTAGATGATAATTACCTGATATTCAACAGGCATTGGGCTGTACTGAGGCTGCTTTAACATCTCCTTGATTCTCGCACCCTGTGCAAGCTTCTCAGAAGTATCCGCATCAAGCTCTGAACCAAACTGTGCAAATGAAGCAAGCTCTCTGTACTGTGCAAGGTCAACTCGGATTGGCGCTGCAATCTTCTTCATGGCCTTAATCTGTGCTGAACCACCAACTCGTGATACAGAAAGACCTGCATTAACAGCCGGTCTGAAACCTGCGTTGAACATCTCTGTCTCAAGGTAAATCTGTCCGTCAGTGATTGAAATAACATTAGTAGGAATGTATGCCGATACATCACCTGCCTGAGTCTCAATAATCGGAAGTGCTGTAAGTGAGCCTCCGCCGTACTCATCCGACATTCTTGCTGCTCTCTCAAGAAGTCTTGAATGCAGATAGAATACATCACCCGGATAAGCCTCACGTCCTGGTGGTCTCTTAAGGAGCAATGAAAGTGTACGATATGCCGTAGCATGCTTGCTTAAGTCATCATACACAACAAGTACATCCTTGCCCTGTTCCATCCATTCCTCACCAATTGCACATCCTGCATATGGTGCAATATACTGAAGCGGTGCCATCTCACTTGCTGTAGATGCTACAACTGTTGTATAAGCCATAGCGCCATAATCCTCAAGTGTCTTAACAATGTTGGCAACAGTTGATGCTTTCTGTCCTATGGCAACATAGATACAAAGAACGTCCTGTCCCTTCTGATTGATAATTGTATCAATGGCAATAGCTGTCTTACCGGTCTGTCTGTCACCGATAATAAGCTCTCTTTGTCCTCTTCCGATTGGTACCATCGCATCGATAGCCTTGATACCTGTCTGAAGCGGAGTATCTACTGATTTTCTTGTAATAACACCAGATGCAACTCTTTCTATCTGGCGGTATTTGTCTGTCTCGATAGGTCCCTTACCGTCTATAGGCTGTCCAAGGGCATTGACAACTCGTCCGATCATTGCGTCACCTACAGGCACCTCAACTACTCGTCCCGTTGTCTTAACCGTATCACCTTCGTTAATGCTGTCAGCACCGCCAAGCAGTACCGCACCTACATTATCCTCCTCAAGGTTCATGACCATGCCATAAACTTCACCAGGGAATTCAAGAAGCTCGCCCTGCATTGCATTATCCAGTCCATGGATACGTGCAATACCGTCAGCAACCTGAATAACCGTACCTACGTCAGACACTTCAAGCTCTGTGGAATATCTTTTAATCTGCTCTTTTATAACAGAGCTGATTTCTTCCGGTCTCAATTTCATGAAGTCCGTGCACCTTCTTTCTGATAAAGTACAATCCTAATCTCCAAGCTGAATCTTCTTAAGCTGCTTTGTAAGATTGTCTAACTGGCTCTTTATACTGCTGTCAAATACGCGGTCGCCAATTCTTATTATTATCCCGCCTATTATTGACTTGTCAACGTTGTAATTCATCTCGAATTCAACATATTTTGTTGTGGCAAGGAGCTTATCCGTAACAGCTTTCTTCTGCTCTTCCGATAACGGCTGTGCAGTTGTTACATACGCCCTGCCTATATTCTTGTACTCCCTGACTCTGTCAGTAAAGTACTCAAGTGCTCCGGTTATGTCATTATGTCTCTGCTTTACTACCATGAGCTGCAAAAGCCCCTGCATATCATCAGACACATTATCTTTGAATATTCCGGATACGACCTTTGCCTTCTCTTCTCTGGCTATCTTCGGATTGTTGAGCAGTTTTCCAAGGTCTTCATTGTCCCTGAAAGCTTCCCTGACAAATACTGCATCTTCAAGAAGTTTATCTACACAACCATCTTCGACAGCCGCATCAAATAATGCTTCGCCATAAGTCTTAGATACTAGTTTTGCCATACACCCTCACCTATTCCATCCAAAGATTCTCTGATTACCTCATCACTGTACTGTGCATCAATGTTGTCAGCAATAAGCTTTCTGGCTGCAACTGAAGCATAGTCAATAATCTCCTGTTTGATCTCATCATTAACGCGCTTCTTCTCGAGTTCAGCTTCAACCTTTGCACGTTCAAGGATTCTGTCTGCCTCAGCCTTCGCTGATGCATCTTTAAGTTCCTCTCTGTGTCTTGCCGTTGCTTTTGCCTCATCAATTATGCGCTTTGTCTCAGAATCTGCTGATGCAAGCTTTGCCTCATATTCAGCCTTAAGCTTCTGCGCTGATTCTACAGAATCCGCAGCTGCCTGTCTTGCATCCGTAACGGCCTGACGTCTCTTTTCAAGAAAGCCCTTAGCCATTCCGCTTCCAAAATATCCTGCGACAAAAAAGAGAATAAATACATTGATGGCAGTGATTAAGGCATTAACATTAAATACTGCTGATATAGCTTCTATCATACTCTGCCTCCTGCCTCCTTCAATGCTTCATTAAGAAGTGCATCATCCACAGGCCTGTCAACTTTCTGATTGGTTACTCTTGCTGCCATTGCCGAAGCAATGTCCTTAACCTCATCACGAACTGATGACTGTGCTGCTTCAAAGTCTTTAGAAGCCTCGCTTCTTGCAGCAGACATAATATCCGCTGCCCTTGTCTTGGCATCATCAAGTACTTCCTGCTCTTTCTTAATCATCTCACGGCGTGATTCCCCGAGAATATTATCTGCTTCCCTGCCGGCTTCAAGGATTCTCTGCTCATATTCAGCCTTAAGCTTCTGCGCTTCAGCCGTATCGGCAGCCGCCCTGGCATTCTGGTCATCCAGTCTCTTCTTACGCTCTTCGAGCAGTTTTCTTACCGGAATGAAAAGAACATACTTCAGGAAAACATACAGTATTAATACATTCACCATAGTGAATGCAGTATCAAACAGTGTCTGATAATCAAGGCCGAATAATCTTTCTGTCTCTTCAGCTGTCTGTGCAGCAGCCACAACCGCGGTCTGCATGTACATACCGACAGCACTACTCATGATTCCCAATATTCTGCCTCCTTTAATTAACGCTGTATCGTCTTATGCATCTTACTTAAAAGGCTTAACGAACATAAGAATAATAGCTACCGCAAATCCGTAAAGACCTGTTGTCTCGGCAACGGCCTGTCCAAGAAGCATAGTTGAAGTGATATCTGACTTAGCACCGGGATTGTGACCTACTGCAGAAGCTGCATAACCGGCTGCGATACCCTGTCCAATACCAGGTCCGATACCTGCGATCATTGCAATGCCTGCGCCAACTGCTGACATACCGTAAATAAACTCCTGTCCTGTAACCTGATTCATATAAAAATCCTCCGTTTAATAAAAATATTGTTGTTAACCTGTAAATGTGTTAACTAATCAGCAATCTTATCATTGACATATACCATTGTAAGCATGCTGAATACATACGCCTGAATGCATCCTGAGAACGCATCGAAGTAGACGTGCAATGCCGCCGGAATACCAATCTTTACAAAGACCGGCAACAAACCATATATCAATCCCATAAGCACGGTACCGGACATAATGTTACCGAAAAGACGAAGCGATAACGACAATGGTACGGCAAATTCGCCTATAAGGTTAATCGGGAACAGCAGTGCAAATGGCTCGAACAGCGCTGTAAAATGCTTGACTTTGTTCTTCTTGATACCGCAGTAATGTATCATTCCAAACGTGATAAGACCAAGCGGCAGCGTAACACCATAATCTGCTGTTGGCGGGCGCAGTCCTAACAGACCGCTGACATTGCTTATAATGATGAAAATGAATATGGCTGTTATATAGTTGACGAATCTCTTTGCCTGAGGTCCCATGCTTGCATTAACCATGTTACCAAGCATATCAATTGCCATCTCAACTACATTCTGATAAGCTCCCGGAGTATCCGATGCATCTGCCTTGTTAATTATGACTCTTGCAACTACTGCAAGCACCATAATAAAAATCATCACAATCCACATTGCAACATGTGTTGTTGTCATATGAACCTTAATCTTGTCAGTAATCGGAACTTCACACAGATACTTAATCATGAAATCAGCATCAAGTGCCACTGCATTCATCATTGGATTGATCACCCTGTTTCCCTCCTTTTCTCTTTATTTTGTGTAAAAATTTATTAGTAACGGGCTGTATATACGCCGATACTTTCGTTGTAAACATAGCTGCTATAGATGCAAACATTGCCATAACACCGCCTGCATAATACAGCACAATCTCCATAATAAAGAGAACCAGCACTCTTATGAAGAAACCTCCAAGCGTTCTCGCTACGGCTCCCTTATGTTCATAATACACCGCTTTGTCAATAACAGAAGCCATGTGATACATTGAAATCATTGAGTAAATGATTCCTCCTGCATATCCGGCAGCTATTGACGTTACATTAATACCGATAACAAATATGAGTATCTCTCCCACTGCCAGAAACAGTGTCTGTAATAGAAGCATATCCGGAAGCACCGGATTCAGCGATCTAAGCCTCTCCATCATGTCTCTTTACCTTGCTTTCAATCTCTTCCTGCTGTCTCTTCTTCCGGCGGGCATCTTCAGCATCGATTATTCTCTTTGCTTCAACATACCCGGTTCTTGCACCGGCAACAATTCCGACTATAAGAAGCGGCAGTGTTGTCGACCATCCAAATCTGGCATCAAGCCATATTCCCAGTCCCAGACACAGGAAAACAGGAACCATGACATACAGGCTAAGCTGCGTTATTAATACGATATTGCGATATCCTGACATATCATTGTGTGCTCCCATCGTGTATATCCTCCTGCTTAACGCACCTATAATTTTACCATTATAGTCTTAATTTGTCCAATGAATATAATGTAAACTTTTTATCTTAAATATGGTAATATAGCACATTTTGAAGATTGAATTATTAAAAAAATATTGCTATAATATTTTAAAATATACACATTAAAAACTGTGCTTGAATTTACAAAAATGACATCTGTAATGTGCAGCATATATGCAGGAACGGAGAATAATATGGCAGCATTATTTCGTAAGAGACTTATTCCCGACGAATGTATAAGGCTTGATAATGACACCATACTTTACCGCAGTGATAACATTATCGTAACACGCTGGAATACATTTCGTCCCAAATCCGCTTTTTCATGGGGGATTTCATGTTATGTCATCGACAAAGGCTATAAAGTAAGCCGCTTTTTCAAAGAAGATAATTCACTCGCTTATATATATTGTGACATAATCGATACCATACACAGCACCGGTGACGATTCATATATATTCACCGATCTTCTGGCGGACGTAATAATTGAGAATAACGGAATGGTTCGTGTCGTCGATATTGATGAGCTTGCTGATGCATATGACAGCTCAATCATATCACATGAGCTTCTTTCCCTAGCCCTCCGCCGGCTTGATGCATTACTCAAGATAGTCTATGACGGCTCAATCAGCATCTATACAGATATAATAGACCGCTACATATAATGTTATGCAGCGGTCTTTGTCTTTTTATTATTCATAGAGTAATCTCTATCTTTCTTCCCGTCCTCTGATACCTGTAGTAGCGCACTCCTGCAGCATCAAACATTCTCTTTGATGCAATAACCGATGCTGATGTGGCATACTTGTCATCGTCATATACTACTGTGGTAATTCCGGCCTGAATAATAGCTTTGGCACACTCATTGCATGGAAACAGTGTTACATAAATCTTAGCATTCTCAAGGCTTCCACCTCTGTAATTAAGTATTGCATTAAGTTCACTGTGTGCTGTATATATATACTTATTATCCAGAGGGTCACCTTCACGGCACCACGGGAATTCATCATCGGAGCATCCTCTCGGCAGTCCGTTATATCCCATCGAAAGAATCTTGTTATCCTTGCTGACTATACATGCGCCGACCTGTGTATTGGGATCCTTGGAGCGCATGCCTGAAAGCATTGCCACTCCCATAAAATACTCATCCCATGATATATAATCTTTTCTCTTATCACTCATCGACTAATCCTCACTTCTGTGTAAAAGTCTTTGATTTTGAATCTAGTCCTCGATCTTGGATATTCTTCTCACGTGCCTCTCATCATTGGAAAATGGAGTATCAAGGAAAGTATCTACAATCTTAAGGGCAAGTCCCGGGCCTGTAACTCTTGCTCCGAGGCAGAGTACATTGGCATTGTTATGTTCCTTTGTTGCCTGTGCGCTGAAGCAGTCACCGCAGAGTGCTGCCCTTATACCCCTGACTTTGTTGGCTGCAATTGACATTCCTATGCCTGTTCCGCATATGAGAATTCCAAGCTGGCATTGGCCGTCTGTTATCTGCGCACATACTGCTTTTGCAAATTCAGGATAATCACATGATTCCCTGCTGTGGCATCCAACATCCACGCACTCAATTCCTCTGCTCTTAAGGTGCTCAATCACCTCATTCTTCAATTCAAATCCACCGTGATCACATCCTATTGCTATCATCTTTTATCTTCCTCCAGTCTTAGTCTAGTTCATCTTCGCTGCTGCCCCGGTAACGAGTTCGTACAGCCCGTCAAAACATTTTTTGTATTCATCTATGCCTTTGCCGCATGGGTCCATTACCTCATAATCCTCAGGTCTGCCCGCGTACTCGGCAAGAGTATATACATTTATTGCATTGTCAAATTCTGCATATATCTTGTTCTTCTGCGCATCAGACATAGTAAGAACAAGCGTATCGTTGCCAAAATCATCCGCTGATATCTGTGTAGCCGGATTATTAGGCATAATCATATCATGTGCGGCGCATACCGCAACTGCCTTGGGATTGTACGGTTCATCAAACAGAACGACCATCCCCCTTGATGCCACAAGCAGTTTGTCATCATTCTTAACACTTGAAAATATAGTCGCTGCCATAGGACTTCTGCAGGTATTACCATTACATACAAAAATAACTTTATTGTATTTTTTCACTGTATTGCCTCTTATCCGTCCCTTATACTTCTATTATACTATGCCCGGCTGCTTTAATAAGTCTGTTCATGACTGCCTGTCCGACATTGGAGTTGGCAAATGCCTCCGAATAGATATATTCGGCTCCTATATCGTCAAACTCCCTGAGAACAGCAAACAGGTTCTTTGCTACAGTTGCCTCATCAGCCCTGAGACCCAGACTTCTTACTTCCCCTTTTGTGTATCTGTAAATATTCTCGTCTGTAGTCATTATACCCACTTTTGCGCCATCTTCAAGTCTTTTTGACACAAGTTCATTAATTTTTTGTGCCACAGAGTCTTCATTGCCGCTTACTATTGTAAGTTCTGCCTTAGGTGCGTAATGTCTGTACTTCATTCCCGGAGCCTTTGGTGCAATGTCGGATGCCAGTATATTGCCGGCTTCCACTGCCTTGTCTATCTCAACCCTGCCGAGTACCTTTCTTAACATCTCAAGTGTAATATAGCCCGGCCTCAGCACTGTAGGTACTTCCTCACTAAGATCTACTATGGTTGATTCTATGCCTATATCAACTGTATCATCAGCTATTATCATATCAACCTTTCCGTTAAGGTCTTCTATGACATACTTTGCCTTTGTGGGACTCGGACGTCCTGAGGTATTGGCACTCGGTGCCGCGACATACACTCCCGATTCCCTGATCATCCTTGCTGCCACAGGATGCCTTGGCATTCTGATAGCAACTGTATCAAGACCGCCTGTTGTTTCTCCCGGCACACATTCCTTCTTCTTAAGTATTATAGTTATTGGTCCGGGCATGAATGCATCAGCAAGCTTCAATGCAGTTTCAGGTACTTCTTCTGCAAGCTTATACAAATCGTTCCTGTCTGCTATATGCACTATAAGCGGATTATCTGATGGTCTTCCCTTGGCTGCATATATTTTTCTTGATGCGTCTTTGTTAAGTGCATCTCCGCCAAGTCCGTATACCGTCTCCGTCGGAAAAGCAACAAGTCCTCCGCTTCTTAATATCTTTGATGCTTTCTCATATATAAGTGCATCTTCACTCTCATTGCCTGTTATCTGTTCAATAATTGTGTCCATCTGTATCTATTCACTATCCTTTTTATAATAATTTTCAATTCCTTCAAATACCGCCTGCGCAATATTATGACGGTATTCCTGCGTATCAATCAGTGCAGCTTCCTCACCGTTTGACAAAAAGCCGCATTCCGCAATGACTGTCGGAAGCTTCGTATTAAGAAGCATGTAATATGAATCGTTCGACTTCTCAATTCTCTTATTATCAGGGTTCAGATTGTCTCTGAAAGACTCCTGTATACATTGTGCAAGCTTTTTCCCATCCTGAGAATGCTTGTAATAGAATACCTGTGCGCCATTCACCTTAGGGTCAGTAAAGCTGTTAAGATGAATACTGACAACAACATCCGCACTGCTTTCATTAATTATCCTGCACCGCTCTTTCATGTCAGCAATCTTTCTATTCCTGTCCTTTTCAGTATACAGCCCGTCTTCATCCTTCCTTGTAAGGATTACTTCATATCCGGCATCTTCAAGAATTGTCTTAAGCTCTAATGTAATTGAAAGATTGAGATTCTTCTCAAGGCTTCCCGTAACCGAAATCTTACCCGAATCACTGCCTCCGTGTCCGGCATCAAGCACCACAACTCTCTTTTTGTCTGTAGATGACGCAAGCGGCAGGATTCTTACTGCCGTAATATATACCGCGGCAATAAGCAATACCGCCATCGCCGTTCTGATATTGAGATTGACCTTCTTAAGACGTTCAAAATTAATGTGCTTCATATGCTGTTCCGGAACATTTACTCACATATATTATATTATCAGCACATACCTAATATTACACCGGTTTATCACTATGATTACCCGGCAGTATATCTGCTTATGACACTCCATACGGAATTCTTCTCAAGTCCAAGCTTCCAGGCGCCTACACCCGCAAGTCCGTAATTATCCATAACCTTAAGCTTTTCTTCTATTGAGCGGTCTTCTTCTACCCATATCTTTACTGTCTCACCATTTTTCTCATATGAACCGAAATACTGGCATACTGTATCATCCCATATAGCCGGAGCCCCATTTTTACTCAGGTCATCTATCGCCGTCTGCATACCTACGGCACGGCTTGTTGTGGTTCCGTCCTTAATTGTCCATATTCTTGTATAAAATGGCACTGCGTTAACAAGCTTATCTGCAGGCACAGACTTAAGTGCCTTTTTTATTCCGTCCTCCACGAATCCTATGGACGCTACAGAACCGCTCTCTGAGCCTGCATAATGTTCATCATATCCCATAAGTATTACATAATCCGCATATATGCCCTGCTCTTCCATATCGTAATGTGAATTATATGCTTCTGCTTTGTAATTGTCTATTGAAAGAACAATATTTTTTCTTCTGCACTCTACCGAAAGTTCTCTTATAAATTGCAGATAATCGTCACCACTGTCTTTTGTCACCCGCTCAAAATCAATATTTATTCCGTCATATCCATATCTTGCCGCATCACCTGTCAGCTTGTCAATCATATTGTGTCTTGCCTGTTCAGACGATAACAGCTTCTTGCTGTTCACACTGTTCTCAAAATCACTTACAAGCGGCCATACCTCTATTCCTCTTGCATGCATGGCTTTCACAAAATCCGCTGATGAATAATCCGAAAGACTTCCATCCTCTGATGTTACAGCATACCATGTAGGGGAGATTGTATTGATTCCCGATGTATTGGCAATAAGATTGTCTATATTGGAATTCCCGGCTTTTCCACCAATCTGAAACCACACAAGTGATATCTTGTGTTCCTTCTTAATAGAAGAAATCTCATGCGTATAATTACTCTGTCTTGTCTTTGTTGTGCCATCATCAAGGTCTTTGGCAGGTACATAGCCTACTACGCCTGACGGTGTCTGCACCTCTGCCCATTCATCAACTGCCTTCCTGTATACAAGCTCTGTACCCTTATCAAGTTCTTCAAGAATCTTGCTCTTGACCCCTCCGCGGTACCTTACCTTTATTTTCTTTTTGGCTGTTGCATATGTATTGGTATAATCATCATTTTCAATAACCACTCTTGCAGGTGAATCATAAAAATTATAATCCATATCTGAACATGACTTAACGTAGTCAATGCTAAGATATCTTGTATCATTCTCCCGAATCATTACGGGTACATCAAAAGAATGCTGTCCGCCCTCATCGTCATAATTGATATTCTCTCCGGGCTTTATTGTAATCACGCAATTACCATCGGCATAAAGTATATTACCCGATGCATCATCAAGATAAAGTCTTTTGTTCAGCTCATCCTGTACAAAATTCTGCGGAAGATATACCCTGCCATCCTTAACAATTCCGGCACAGTCTGCCTTCTGACCGTTAAGCATAATAATCACAGAAGAATCTTCACCTGTTGTTCCAAAGTATGCGCTAAGCGGCATCTTTGCCGATGTAGGAGCCTTCCTGTATATAATCAGTCCTGCCACGACCGCGACAGCTGCAATTACAACAACTGCCAGGACTATTCCCGCTCCGCTTTTTTTTCTCATCTTTTGCCTTGCCATATATGATAATCCCCATTCTTCAGTTTAATCTTAAAACAAAATCAATTTTATCACTAATATGCCATGTATACAAGTAAAAGCTCCTTCCGGGCTTACAATACCATCTGACACCGGACAGGAGCTTTATACAGCATCCGCATAAAGGGGTTCTTACGGAGCCTTATCATATAACATTATTCGTCTCTTATAATATCATAATTAACCTGCACAAGGACTCCATAATCATTAACCACAAAATCTCTCATGCATGATTCATTATCATCTATTGTTTTTTCGTTCACCTCCCCTGCATTGAATATACTTTTCCCCTGAAAGGTCACTCTAATACTGCTGTTAAGCAGACATTGAACTTCATCCCGGAAATTGCCCATTCCTTTTCCTCATTTTTATTTTATTCTGCTTAAGTCAGAACAATTTGTATTTTCTAACATAACAGCTCTCTGCCATGTCCTCCTCTGTCTTTATTATTCTCCTGTTAATTCATACACGTATGCAGCAGCTTGCAGCTGTATATTCAGGTAATTTACATATTGTCCCCACTTTTTGCATAAGACAGCCTGGGTTACTCATTCTGGTATATTGTTATAATTCTGGAAATTCTAAAGATACTTACTGGTTATTGCAACATTCTAAGTTCAAGTAAAAGAATATGTGTAATAAAATATGAACTGGTCTGTGATACCATATCATAGATAGAATGTCTTAGAAAATATAGATTACTGATGATGTGTAATGTACTATCCCCACCAAAAAAGATGCTTTGTAATGTCAAGCGGTTACACCACTGATACTTATCCCTCTCTTACATATTAATCCCCCCTCTTATATGATGCCCCAGTCACCATCTGTGCTTACATTTTACATCATATAATTATTAATATCAACCATTGTTTACTATATACCCATAATGTGAGTATTTGAAATATATTTTTATAAATTTTATTCTCAAATCTGTCATATGGAAATAATTAAATTTTAGTATAATTCCTTTACATATCAGTCTTTAATGGTATACTATATTTACACAAATGCACATAAAAATATGTGGTTTTGTGACGGATATTAATAAGTATAATCAGAATGGAAGTGATGCAGTAATGAAGATAGAAAAACTAAGTGAAAAACAGATCAGATGCATTCTTGACAAAGCCGACCTTGCTGACAGGCACCTTAAGCTTAGTGAACTTGCATATGGTACAGAGAAAGCAAAAGAACTTTTTCGTGATATGATGCGCCAGGCATCTTACGAATTTGGTTTTGATGCCGAGAACATGCCACTTATGATTGAGGCAATTCCTGTTTCTTCTGAATGCATCGTTCTTGTAATAACTAAGGTTGACGATCCTGAGGAGCTTGATACACGTTTTTCACGATTTACGCCTGATGAGGAATATGACCCGGATGATTTTGGTGATGACATTGAAGATATCGGTGACATGAGTGATGACATGTCGGATGACTATGCGGATTATAGTGTCCCTGACAATGCTGATGACAATAATGGTGCTGATGACGTGATAAGTCTTTTTAACAAAGTAAGAGAGTATCTTAACAAGAATGTTGTACCGGTAGATTCAGATGCAGAAGGCTCTTCGTCTTTTGTACCGTTTAACCAGTCGCTTAAAGGCACCTCGGATTCTAAGAATGACATTACAGGTACAGTCAGCCATTTTCAGACAGGCTCCGGTCCTGCAGACAGTTCTGCCGGATTTTCCCATAGAGACAATCCGGGGCAGCCTGTGCAGCTTAACAGGATATTTTCATTTGATTCACTTGATACCATATGTGAAGCCGCAGGAATAATTGCCGGAATATACGATGACAGAAGCACTCTCTATAAGGATCCTTCCTCAGGAAGATATTATCTGTTTATAGAGCGTACAAAATGTTCTCCTACAGACTTTAACAAAGTCTGCAATATACTTACGGAATTCGGCAGGCGTGAACATCCCGGTTATGCAAGCAGTAATTTCTTTGCAGAGCATTATGAGCTTCTCATAAAAGATAACGCAATCCGGAAGCTGGCTACAATCTAGCAGCTTCCGGATTTTATTTTTATTATATAACAAAAAACTCACAAGCTGTATCTTGTGAGTTCTTAAGGTGACAGACGGATTTGAACCGCCGATCAGGGAGTTGCAGTCCCACGCCTTACCACTTGGCTATGTCACCATGTTATATTACATTATATACATAATTTAGGAAATTATGCAACACAAATCTCAAATAATTAAGCTCCCCGAGTAGGGCTCGAACCTACAACATCACGGTTAACAGCCGTGCGCTCTACCATTGAGCTATCGAGGAATATGCGCTGCAATGCCACGCACTACTTACTGAAAGGTTTTGACCCTTCAAAACTGCACATTAAATTATCTTTTACATCCCTTACCTTCGGATAACTCCTCAGGCACTCTCTTTCTATCCGTTTCTTTCTTCGGTTAAGCCCTCGACCTATTAGTACTGGTCAACTGAATACATTGCTGTACTTACATCTCCAGCCTATCAACCTTGTCGTCTTCAAGGGGTCTTACCTGATTACTCAGTGGGATATCCCATCTTGAGGGGGCTTCACGCTTAGATGCCTTCAGCGTTTATCCCTGCCCGACTTGGCTACCCGGCCGTGGCATTGGCATGCCAGCCGGTACACCAGAGGTCAGTCCGTCCCGGTCCTCTCGTACTAAGGACGGCTCCTCTCAGATATCCTGCGCCCGCGCCGGATAGGGACCGAACTGTCTCACGACGTTCTGAACCCAGCTCGCGTACCGCTTTAATGGGCGAACAGCCCAACCCTTGGGACCTACTCCAGCCCCAGGATGCGATGAGCCGACATCGAGGTGCCAAACCACTCCGTCGATGTGAACTCTTGGGAGTGATAAGCCTGTTATCCCCAGGGTAGCTTTTATCCGTTGAGCGATGGCAATCCCACTTTATGCCACCGGATCACTAAGTCCTACTTTCGTACCTGTTCCACCCGTCGGTGTCACAGTCAAGCTCACTTCTGCCTTTGCGCTCTGCGAATGGTTTCCGTCCATTCTGAGTGAACCTTTGAGCGCCTCCGATACCCTTTCGGAGGCGACCGCCCCAGTCAAACTCCCCGCCTGGCATTGTCCCACCGCCGGATCACGGCGGCTGGTTAGAAACCTAGCAATGCAGGGGTGGTATCCCAACGCCGGCTCCATGACAACTGGCGTCATCATTTCTCAGCCTCCCACCTATCCTGTACGTGCAATGCCAGATCCCAGTGCCAAACTAGAGTAAAGCTCCATGGGGTCTTTCCGTCCTGGCGCGGGTAGCCAGCATCTTCACTGGCACTTCAATTTCACCGGGTGCATTGTCGAGACAGCGCCCAAATCATTACGCCTTTCGTGCGGGTCGGAACTTACCCGACAAGGAATTTCGCTACCTTAGGACCGTTATAGTTACGGCCGCCGTTTACTGGGGCTTAAGTTCGATGCTTCGTTTCCTGACATCTCCCCTTAACCTTCCAGCACCGGGCAGGCGTCAGCCCATATACTTCACCTTTCGGTTTTGCATAGACCTGTGTTTTTGCTAAACAGTTGCTTAGCCTATTCTCTGCGGCCACATTGCTGTGGCACCCCTTCTCCCGAAGTTACGGGGTCATTTTGCCGAGTTCCTTGACAATGCTTCTCCCGCCGGCCTTAGGATTCTCTCCTCATCTACCTGTGTCGGTTTACGGTACGGGTACAATGGACACTATAGCGGCTTTTCTTGACGGCAGGCTCCGGAACTTCGCTACTTTTGTTTCGCTCCTCTCACCGCTCTGGCTTGCATGCGGGTTTTGCCTCGCATACGCCTCCTCGGCTTTCACCGGGCTTTCCTTTCCCGGCTTTCCTTTACCTCCCGTGTCCCCACAGTTCTGATCCATTGCAGTACAGGAATCTCAACCTGTTGTCCATCGGCTACGCGTCTCCGCCTCGCCTTAGGCCCGA